>CANHCG010000189.1 GCA_947459055.1 Cytophagaceae bacterium
AATATTCGGAAAACAGAATAGGCCAAATAACACATAAATAAGGCACTTATCGCAGCGGTCAACAGGATTTCCCAAGCTAGGTTTTCTTCCTGCAATTTTGCCGCGGGAAGCTGACTTAAATAAATCAAGACCTGTGTAGCACCAGCCGCTTGCTCCTCTGTAACCGTGAACATCGACAAATTCAAAAATGGAATCACCACACTCAAAGCCATCGAGGCTAACAGATAAAACCGATTATACACATGGTAAATCGTATTCTTCAAAAACAGCGCATAATAGCCTACGAAAATTCCTGACAATAACACTGATTTCATCAGGTACATAAAAAGTTCAGTCTTATGCATCGCCTTTAGATTTTAAGTGTTGCAATAAGAGCTCTAGGTCCTCGATGGACATTTGCTTTTTGTCCACTAAATACGAAACTACATTCGTATAAGATCCGTCAAAAAAGGATTCCGTCAGACCAGCCATCCGCTGGCCCGAATAATCTTGTTTAGATACCTTCGCCGAGTACAAATTATTGCGGTTCGGATTCGAGATTTGTACAAAATCCTTCTCCGCTAAAATCTTGACTAAGGTCGCCACCGTATTCGAGTGTGGTTTGGGCTCTGGTAATAATTCGATGATGTCCTTCAAAAATCCGCCCTCCGGCAAATTCCAAATCACCTGCATCACCTGTTCCTCTGCTTGTGTTAATTTTTTCATCTTCGTTATGTTTCGTTGAGACAAATGTATAACTAAATTTTTAGTTACAAAATATTTATAACTATTTTTTTAGTTATTATTTTTCAACGCGAAGATTGGCTAGGAAATATTAGAGGCTTGGCTTTTGACAAAGGCATGGTAGCTTATAAATTCGCCATGCGGCCTTAGGTCGTAAATAAATTGATTTAAGCGGTCGAAAAGTGCGGATTGGCAACCTTGGGTCGTATAATTTGGCAAGCCATAGGAAAGTATATCGACAAATTCCCAGGGATGAAAATACAAACTCAAAAACCCTTCTTGTTGCAAGCTGTGCAGGGCTAATTTGAGATATAGTGAATAGGGGAAATTTTTAAAGCTGAGCCAAAAGAGAGGTATTCGGCAAAACGTACTTACCGAAGCGGGCACCCTGAATAAGCCGTCTTCCGAGTAAAGCTTTCTGGGTAAATGTAGGTTATTGTATCGACCGGGTAGCCAAGTTGGGTGAATGGACGCATCATACGCATAACCCGCCTGGATCATGTCAGTCACAGGAACCTGCTTCATACGGGGCATTCGAAGGCCCACAACTTCCTGCTGTGTAATTTGAGATAATCGCTCACGTGAGCTTTTTAAATCCTCAGGAGCATAAGAAGAGTGATAAAATGTATGCGAGGCTATTTCATGGTGCTGGGCCAATGAATGAATCATATCAGGATAATGATTCGCAAAATTAGCTGTGGTAAACAAGGTTGTTTGGATGGTCGGATCTTGCAATATGGGCATCAATTTGTCAAGCCCGGCCTTACCCACTTGCATTTGTTCGTCCGGTGCAATAGACCGCGCATACTCCAAAGGCATGTCAAATTCCTCTACATCAAAACTTAATAGAATTTTTGGAATCATAAATTAGATCCTTTGATAATGTAATGGGGGCGGCTTTTACTTTGAGTGAATAATTTGCTCAGGTAGATTCCAATAATTCCAAGAATCATCAAGTGTAATCCTCCAAAAAAAACAATTGCGGCGATTACAGAGGCCCAACCGGGTACTTGAGTTCCCGTATAGAACGCATGAATAATATACGGAATTGATAAGGTCGATAAGAGTGAGAAAATTAATCCCAAATACGCGGCAAAATATAAAGGCTTCGTACTAAATGATGTAAATCCTTTTAGTCCAAAGCTGATCATTTTTTTAACTGAATATTTCGTTTGGCCGCTAAGCCTTTGTTCGGGATAGTAGGCTAAACTTACCTGTTTAAAGCCCATCCATTTGATTAAGCCTCGATAAAATAAATCGTACTCATTGAACGATTTTAATTGATCAATCGCTTTTCCGCTAACTAATCGAAAATCCGCCGATCCCTGTTCGAGTGTGATGTCAGATAATTCATTTAGAAATTTATAAAACAAATTAGACGTCTTTCTTTTTATAAAACCCGCTGATTCATTTTCCACGCGACGGGTGCGCACGATGTCATAGCCCTCTTCATAATGACTTAAAAGTTCTTGGATTAAAATAGGGGGATGCTGTAAATCACAATCCATCATAATTATGACTTCCGCCGTCGTGGCATCTAATCCGGCTTTAATGGCATTTTGGTGTCCAAAATTTCGTGAAAATTCGATGTATTTTATCTTATTATCTAAATTGGCCAACTCCTTAATTTGGTCAAGCGTCTTATCCGTACTTCCATCATCTACAAATAAAATCGTGTAGGAATAATGAGTTGACGATAAAGCCCAAACAATCTCGTCATAAATCGGACGGATATTTCCTTCTTCATTGTGCGCGGGTAAAATAATTTCAAGCTTGGTTTGCATGAGGGCTTTTGGATGAAAAATTCGAAGAAAGTAATTGAACTGTAATAATCAGCCAAGCGAATAAACATGGCAACGCTTTTAGCGAATATCTGATAACATATTCTTTTCGTATATATCTAGGAAATAAATCGGTGGGTGAAAAAACGGTTAAAACTAAAACGAATAGCAGTAAATAAAACATCCAATGGCCGGCTTTGGGGTCAACTAAAACATACCAAATCGCGAATCCTACCACAGCAATCACATAGGTCGGAGATTCCGCGGAGGTACTAAAAATAACCACGCCGATGAGCACTTGCGCAAGATAAGTTAATTGAAACGTCAAATCCTTCCATTGCGAAAATCGAAAAAATGGCAAAATCGTTAAAATGCCAGCAGGTAGGATAAAGTAAAAATTAGATAAATCATAATATCCACTCACGCGTCTCACAAAACCCATGGCAGAAATATCGGTCATACCGATGTTTTGATACGAAGAAATATTTTCTGCATTTTTTTCGATCAAAACTTGATACCAATCCACATACGATTGAAGGATAAATGCCGGACTAGAAATAAGCATGGGTAAACAGCCTAACAGAACCGCCCAAAAAATTAAATACCCCATTATTTTTTTATACTTCTTCGTGAAAAAAATAAACGGAAGTCCCACAATCCCATATAACTTAACTAAAGTACCTGCGACAATGAATAGTGCGGCAAGGCTTAATTTACCTTCTCGGATAAATACGAAGGTTAATAGAATCCAACTGCAGAGCATCGGATTAAATTGCAAATTTTGAATTGAGGTTACATTTTCAACTAAGGAAATGATTAGAATCGTATGTTTAGCCTTCGATGAAAGGGGTAATTGATGAACGGCATAAAATAAAATCCAAGCATTGGCCATGGCCCACAAGGCAACCCCTAAAAAATTGGGAAGAAGGGCAAAAGGGGCAATGATAAGACTAAAAAATGGACCGTAGTGATTTTTATCGAAGTATTCCGTTGGATAATACGCATACAGCTGTTGATGGTGCACCGTATGCCAAAAAACATTTTTGAAAATCAAATAATTATTGATGTGCGAATTTCCTTTGATTAGTAATAAAAGGGCTGCGAAAAATGGGACCAAAAACCAAAAAACCGTGACAACCTTTGGCTTGCCGACTAAATCAAGAATTTTTTTCAAAATCTACCTGTTTGCGAAGTAAAATTATCGGCTAATTATTATAAAAAAAATAAAAAAATTTAATCGAAATCATAAAGTAATTCTATGAATTTATTCCGTTGCATGGCATCTCTCATCGAAGTTGGAATAGTTGTAAAACGAGTAAACAAACGAAATTTAAAATATCTTCCATCCTGAAAAACCCAACATTAAAATTGGACGCTATCGCTTATTTCCCTAAAATTGAAGGATTAATTCCAGCCATGATCCATCGACTCTTTTCCGAAGCTTTACATGTTGCAAATAGTGTGGCTCTCGATTTAAGCGCTACGAATTTGAACTTAAATCCATCGATTTATAGAAATCCTAAGGCCTTCCATGCGTACATCGAGGCGGAAATTGGCTCAATGATAGGTTATGGAGGTTACTTGGAACATCGCGTCATTTATGAGACCTACGAGAATTTCGCGACGGCCTCTGCCGACTACAGAAATATTCACCTAGGCATGGATTTTTGGACGAGGGCGGGAACTCCTGTATTTGCCCCATTGGCAGGAAAGGTGCATAGCTTTCAGGTGAATGAGGGCGCTGGAAATTATGGCCCGACGATTATTTTATATCATCCCGCTGAAAACATATACAGCTTATATGGACATGTATCCCGTGCGGATTTAGAGCAACTAGAAATAGGATCAACATTCGATCTGGGCCAGCAACTTTGCCACTTAGGTCATCCCGCTGAAAACGGCGGCTGGCCTCCGCATCTGCATTTCCAATTAATCAAAAATATGCAGGGCTTAAAAGGGGATTATCCGGGCGTTTGTTCCCAACGAGATCTTTCGTTTTATGCCAATAATTGCCCGGATCCATCCATCCCAATTGACCTATTGAACCTTCAAAACAATTGGACCCAATAAGCCCGAATCCTTTAATTTTTGGCTCACCCCAAATGTGGGAATAAAGCTTAATACTTTACGGTCTTTA
>CANHCG010000190.1 GCA_947459055.1 Cytophagaceae bacterium
ATGCGGTAGTACCAAAAGGCAAAAAAAAACATATCGAAGTTTCATAGCTAAAGAGTTTGCACAATATAAATAAAATTACTTTCCAAAATTTTTTAAGTCCCATTAAAAACATTTTTAAAAATGATAATTATAAGGTTAATGGTCTACCCTAATGCGTAATTTGCTTGAGAAAAGAGCAACCATACCCCCATTTAAATATGAACATCAAATGAATGTATTAGCCGAAAAAGTAGCCCTGATTACCGGAGCGGGATCAGGAATCGGACGGGCCATAGCCTGTTTATATACGATGGAAGGCGCTAAGGTCGTCGTATCCGACATCGATGAAAAAGGGGGCCATGAAACGGTCCAATTAATTTTGGACGAGGGCGGCGATGCGTTTTTTGTTTTGGCAGATACATCCAAAGCAAAAGACCATGAGAAATTAGTCGAGGCAACCATTCAAAAATATGGGGCATTGCACATTGCCGTCAACAATGCGGGCATCGGAGGACCGCTCGCTCCCGTGGGGGAGTATCCCATTCCAGGCTGGGACCAGGTCATCGCCATTAATTTAACCGGCGTATTTTTAGGGATGCATGTACAAATCCCTGCCATCATCCGCCATGGGGGTGGGAATGTCATCAACATCTCCTCGATTTTAGGGAAAGTCGCCACCGCTACCTCCCCTGCTTATGTGGCCTCGAAACACGGGGTCATCGGCCTCACCGAATCCGCTGCCCTTGCGTATGCCACACAAAAGGCACGGGTGAATTCCATTGGACCTGGGTATATTTTAACCCCCTTATTGACAAAAACCATAGATCCGAGCACCCTCGGTGCCATCGCCCATCTGCATCCGATGGACCGCCTTGGAGAAGCCTCTGAAGTCGCAGAATTAGCCTTATTTTTAGCCTCTGACAAGGCTTCATTTATTACAGGATCCTATTTTAACGTGGACGGGGGTTATTTGGCACAGTAATATTAGTTCACCTTTGGCGGAATTAATTTATAAACAACTGGCGTCACGATACGAGACAATAAAGTCGAACTAATTAATCCCCCAATCATCACGATAGCCAAGGGAGAAATCAGCGGATTAATCGATATGGCGATCGGAATTAAACCTCCGATGGCCGTAAAGGTTGTCAAGATTATCGGCAAAAAGCGCACTTCGCCCGCCTCCCGAATCGCTTCTTCCAAAGGCATGCCATCGGCACGTAATTGATTCGTGAAATCAACCAACAATATCGTATTCTTCACCTCAATTCCCGCTAAGGCAATTAATCCCACCGTGGCCACAAATGACAAGGGAGTTCCCGTAAACCAGAGGGCCAACAAAGCCCCTACAATCCCTAAAGGAATCACGGAAAGTACAATCAACGTACTTTTAAAGGTCCCAAACTCCAAAATCAAGACCGCAATAAAAAAGAAGATCGTCACCAAAATGATGGTCCCAAAACCCCCAAAACTCTCATTTTTACTTTCCACTTCCCCACCCATTTCAAAATGATAACCGGCGGGCAACTTAATTTTCTCTATATTTTTTTCCGTTTCAGCGATCACTTCATTATTTAAAAAACCCTTTTCCACGAAAGCACTCACAGAAACTAAGCGATTTTTATTCAAGTGACTGATACTAATGGGCGAAGTTTGTAGGCGAATATCGGCTACTTGGCTCAGCGGAATCGCTGTTCCCTGGACATTATTGACGTATACATTATCAAAAACCTCTAAACTTGGCTGTTTGGCATGAGGTTTAGTAACCAAAATGGCATGCTCATTGCCTTGTTTATCCGTCAATTTCCCCAAATCAAAGCCAGCCACCACCAATCGAATCATGCGGTCAATGCTGACCGTAGGAATACCCAGCATGCTCGCTTTTTCCTTATTTATTTCAAACTTAATGTCCGATTTCAAATTCTTTAAGGGATTTTTTACATAAATCGTCCCTTTAGTTTCTTTCAGGGTTAGCTCCACCCGACTGGCCAATTTTCGCAATGTATCCATGTTATCCCCAAAAATTCGCACTTCCACCGGCGCGATGACCGGAGGACCTTGCTCGAAATTTTTAATTTCAATCGTGGCGGAAGGATAATTTTCATAGCGATTACGCAATTTTTCAATCAAATTAATTTTTTCCTCTGGGCTAATTTGCTCCTGCAATTGAACAAATAAATTCGCGTAATCTGTTCTTTCATTTAAGGGTATGGCATTGTAATAAATCCGAGGATTTCCTTTGCCCACATTTGCAGACACATATTTCACCTCAGGCATTTGATGAAAGTCTGCTTCAATGCGTTTCGAAATTGAATCCGTATAGGCCAAATTCGATTGCAATGGACTGTAAATATTCACCATAAACTGAGGCTTTTCCGAGGCAGGGAAAAGGCTAAAGCCAACGATAGGGAATAATTGAAGTGATGCCAAAAAGATCCCCAGTGCAATCAAAAGCGTGGTTTTAGGGCGCTTAATACCCCAATCCAATAAGCGACTGTAAGTCACCGAAATGATCTTTTTCAAACCTCGTAAAAAGAAATTTCCATCGGGATGCCCCGCGTGGTTTTTCAACATCCGACTGGATAAAAACGGAACCACCGTCAAGGAAACTACCAAGGAAGCCAAAATGCAAAAAATTACTGCCAAAGGTAAACTTCGGATAAAATCACCCGACGCTTCCGGTAAAAAGATAAGAGGCAAAAAGGCAATGATGAGCGTCACAGTGCAACCTAAAACCGCCATGCCGATTTGATTTGTGGCTTTTAGCGTAGCATCCAAGCGGGAATACCCATCCCGCATCCATCGTTCGATGTTTTCCACCACCACAATGCTGTCATCAACTAAAAGGCCGAGGGCAACGACCAAGCCCACAATGCTTAATTGGTTTAAACTATAACCCATCAAATTCAATAGAATAATCCCTAAAGCCAAAGAAAGTGGAATCGAAATCATAACCACGGAAGCGGCGCGCAGACCTAGAGGCAATAAGGTAAGAACCACCAATAAAATCGCAATTAAAAAATCTTTCATCAAGCCACTTAGACGTAAATTCACGTTATCCGCTTGATCAAAATTGACGACCAAATCCATGTTTTTGGGTAAGGTTTTTTTGAATTTGTCAATGATCGGTTTGTAAACCTCCTGCGATTTAGCAATATTTTCGCCGGACTTTAAGGCGGCAGAAACGAAAATACAGCGATTTTGATTTAAACGAGTCAGGTGAGTTGATGGAGCATAATCGAAATAAACATTCGCCACATCTTTCAAAAACACATTTTTCCCTTGAAAACTAAATACGATGGTTTGTTTTATTTCATCAATGTTTTGAAAATTTCCAGAAGTTAGGATGTTGAAGGATTTCGAATTTTCAACAATACTTCCTCCAGGAATATTGGCCATTTCGCTTTGCAAGGCTTGTAAAACACGTTCTGGGGAAACCTGCATTTGAGCCATTTTTTCGATCTGTAGATCGATTTTTACCTGAGATTCAGGCATGCCGGAAATGATTACTTTCTTCAATGAAGTCACTTTTTCCAATTCCTCTTGGAGGCGATCTGCTGTCGATTTGAGCTGATCTTTGGAGGCATTATTTGAAATCAAGGCCATTTGAAGCACATTCGTACCAGAAGGAACAGCCTTTTGCGCTTCGAGCCGAATAACTTCTTTCGGTAAATCCCCCCGAATGCTATTTAATTCCCGAACGATTTCCGAGAATTTTTCATCCACGACCACATCATATTTATAATATACGGCAAATACGGCCAAGCCATCGCTAATGGTTGTATTTATCTTCCGAACATTCTCTAATTCATATAGTCTTTTTTCAACAGGCTTCACGACCAATTCCTCCATATCTTCCGGACTTGTTCCCGGGTAGACGGCGATAATAGGGAATTGAGGTGCATTCATATCTGGATCTTCCGCCCGAGGCATGGTCAGAATGGTCACGATACCGACAACGACCACGAGTAAAAACATGATCAGCGTGAATTGGTAATTCTTTACCGCATAGTTAGCTATTTTCATATTAGCGGATGATTTGAATGGATGAACCTGCGTCTAAATAGGCATTTCCTGTGGTAATCAGGTTTTTTGCTTGTTCCAAACCTCCGGAAACAAAAACCTTTCCGTGTTCAATGCGCGCGATTTGAATCTTAATTTTCTCCGCTTTTTTACCGTCTTGGGTCACAAAAACATAGCCTTCTGTGGCATTTCCATCCAAAATAGCGTCATAAGGTATGACCCAGGTACTGATTTTTTTACGGGGGATTAGCGTGGCTTTACCAAAAAGGCCGGCGGCTAATTTAGCTTTTGACGCATTTTGCAAACGCAAAGTCACCCATAGCGTTCCCGAAACAGGATCTACACCTTCTGATTTGGCCAATACGGTAGCTTTAAAGGATTCATTGGGAGCCACATCCAATCGAATTTCGGCAGGATCACCGACCGACGTAGCCGCCCAATCCCGATCACTTAAGCCTACTTTTAAGACCCAATTCCCCTTATTGGCTCCATTCAAGAGTAAAACGGGGGTTCCAGGCCCGACAATTTGGCCATCATTGGCTAATTTTTTTAGGATAAAACCGGATTGACTGGCTCGAATTTCAGAATAACTTTGATTAAAGGCTCCGGCATTATAGGCTTGCTGGGCTA
>CANHCG010000191.1 GCA_947459055.1 Cytophagaceae bacterium
AAAAGAATACCATTTACCAGGCCTTGGAGACAAATTTATTGCCTGAAAATAAAAATTATCGCTATCAATTTTTCAATGACAATTGCGCCACCCGACTGCGTGATATCATCGAGCTAGCGGCGCCCAATGCCTTTCAATGGCCGAAATACAAAAATTTAGCCGGTTTGTCCTATCGAGATTGGATGAATCAATATTTAGTTACTAATTCTTGGGTAACCTTAGGTATGAATTTAGCTTTAGGTATTCCATCGAACCAAAAAGCAAATGCTTCTGAATCTTGTTATTTGCCTGATAACTTAAGTTTGGCGCTCGAAATGGCCGAGGTGAATGGTCAAAAATTTGCTGATTCACCCCTCCAGGTTTACCAAGCGCCCGAAGTTGAAAAAGCAGGCTTTGATTGGTTTGGACCGCTTGTTATCCTACAATTGCTTATTGCCATCTTGGTATTCCTAAGCATTAAATTTCGAAATAATTATCGCTTTCTTTATCGGTTGGATATAGGTTTATTCGGTGTAATGGGGCTTTTGGCTTGGTTTATTTTCTTTTTGGCCACGGGAACGGATCACGATGTGATGGCATGGAATCCGGCTTCTCTGATGTTATTTCCATTGAATTTCCCATTGGTCATATGGTTTGCACGTTCATCTAAAAATGTGATTTGGAATCATTATTTAAGTGTAGTTTGTGTTTTGTTTTTAGTTGGACTGCTTTGGTCTGCTCTTTTATTTTGGCCGATGGCCTTGGCGGGTTTACCTTGGGGAATCCGATTGTTTGCCTTACGTTTACGGGCTTCCTAATATGTTAAAGTATTTTCTTTTTTTATTTCCATTTATTTCATTGGCGCAAGAAGTGTTTAATCCTTCGACGACGCCTTTGGAATTAATTCCAAAGGCCATTGATGTCAATATGAAGGCAGATGGCCTTTTGGATGAACCTGCTTGGAAGGATGCCAAATCCATCTTTTTGAATTTCCAAGTTGAGCCTTTTCAAGGCAGAAAAGCCAGTTTTTCTTCTGAAGTAAAGGTGATGTACAATCAAAATTTTCTGTATGTCGGGGCAATCTTACGGGATACAATTGGGCGCAATCGCTTCCGTTCTCCTAATTTGAAACGGGATTATGTATTTCAAGAAAATGATTTATTTGGGATTGCCTTGGATGGTTTTTTGGATAAACGCAATGCCCTAGTTTTGCAGTCCAATGCCTATGGGGTCCAACGAGATTTATTGGCTTTCGATGATCGCCAATATGATATTGATTGGGACGGATTATATCGGGTACGGACCCAACGTTCAGATAGTTCTTGGGTCGCAGAATTTGCTATTCCTTGGCAAACCTTACGATATCCCAAAACCGATGGAAAAGCTGCCCAAGATTGGGGTATTAATTTTTTTCGCGTTCGTCGTTCTTCAAATGAGTTAAGTGTTTGGTCCCCTCATCCACGTTCCATGAGTCCCCTACGTATGGATTATGCGGGTCGAATGAAAGGGATTATTCCTCCTCCTCCTACGGCAACGAATATTCGATTTATTCCCTATTTACTTGAAGATATCAGGAAAACGGAGGGAAGTGAAATAGGGAATAGCAGCAATCAGGTATTTAAATTAGGTGGCGAAGTTAAATGGGCGCTCAGTCCTACGACTATTTTGGACCTCACTTTTAATACGGATTTTGCGCAAGCAGATGTGGACCGACAAGTCAACAATATTTCTCGTTTTTCCGTCTTTTTTCCAGAACGCAGACAATTTTTTCTCGAGAATGCATCCCTATTTTCAACAGGTTTAGCCCCAGTCAGTGAAGTCGTGGGTGGTTCCATGTATATTCAACCATTTTTTAGTCGAACCATCGGTTTAGACGCCCGTGTTAACCCAATCGCCATTACAGCAGGTAGTCGTGTCGTGTACAGATCAGAACAACGAAACATCGGTGGCATCTTCATGCGTCAAGGGGCTGGAGACGGTGATCCCTATACGAATTTCTATGTGGGTCGTTATTCGGAAAATGTAGGGGCACAGAATCGAATTGGGGCCATTGTGACTTCGAAACAATCCATCTCTAAACAACAAAGCACAGCTGCACTGGATGCTTTTTTTCGCTTTAATCAAAAGCTTTCCTTTTCAGGAATGGCAACGCTGACACAGGATAGTCGAGGCAATCAAGACGGAGTAGCAGCCTATGGCCAATTTTTATATACGACTAATACTTTCACGACTTATTGGACGAACACCTATGTGTCGGAGAATTATAACCCGGCGATGGGTTTTGTATCTAGAACAAATATTGCTTCAAATGCGCTAGGTATTGATATGAATGTTCGTAAATCATGGATGCCCAAATGGATAAGAAGTTGGCAACCAGGAGTTTATACTGAATTTTATCATAGTTTAAAGACGGGTAAACTAATTGAGCAAAGTATTTTATCGGGTCCACTTTGGTTTAATTTACAAAATGGGGGGATTTTAGGAGGCTACGTATTGGCAAGTGTTCAAAATTTAGAGGATACATTTAGGCCGGTAGGCATTACGATTAAACCGGGCCATTATGAATATTTTAGGAAAGGCTTTTTGTTGGCCAGTGACCCGAGCAGTAAATATTCTGGTTCTTTTGAATACGGATGGGGTGGTTATTACAATGGATTTTTACATACAATAGATGCTCAGGGCCGTTTAGCACCGATTCCATTTATAAATTTAGGTTTAACATGGTCTCGAAATTCCTTTGAAAACATGGGGGTTGCGAGAGAAAATAAGACAGTGGACCTAGTCATTTTAGAGTCGAGGTTGGCTTTGTCACCGCGTTTACAATGGATTGGATTTTATCAAAAAAATACGACAGATCAGCTGAATGCACTTAATATGCGTTTGGCATGGGAATACCAGCCATTATCTTTTGTCTATCTGGTATTTAATGCGAGTGATTATCAAGGAACTGATAAATCGACGCAGAAACAACAAAGTTTTTTGGCTAAATTGTCCTTCTTAAAACAGTTTTAATATGAAGATTGAATTACGCAGCGATACGTTTACCTTACCTACTGAAGGCATGCGAGAGGCTATGTTTTCAGCCCCTCTGGGTGATGATGTATTTGGTGAAGATCCGACGGTCAATGCATTACAAGAAAAGGTTGCCCGGCTGTTTGGCATGGAAGATGCCTTATTTTGTCCTTCGGGTACGATGACTAATCAAATCGCCATTTCTTCACACGTTTCTAAAGGACAAGAGGTTATATGCGATGAATTGTCTCATATTTATTTATATGAAGGTGGGGGTATCATGGCGAATGCGGGGGCATCTGTCAAATTGTTAAAGGGAGACTTAGGTCGATTAACGAAGTCGCAAATTCAGGCTGCTATTTCGCCGGACGATATTCATGCTTGTGAAAGTGCCTTAGTGAGTTTAGAAAATACAGTGAATAAAGGGGGAGGAAGTATCTATGAAGCTAAGGACTTAGAAGAAATTTCAGATTTTTGTCGGGCTTCCAATATTCCGCTTCATTTGGATGGTGCGCGGCTGTTTAACGCCTTAGTGGCATCGGGACAAAAGCCTATTCAGTTTGGCGCTTGGTTCGATTCGATTTCGATTTGTTTATCTAAGGGATTGGGAAGTCCGGTTGGATCCGTGTTAGTTGGCAATAAAGCTTTTATTAAAAAAGCCCGACGGGTACGAAAGCGCCTAGGTGGCGGTTGGCGACAAGCCGGTTTATTAGCCGCAGCAGGAATTTATGCCTTAGATCACCAGGTGGAGCGTCTAGCAGAGGATCATGCTCGGGCACAGGCGATAGGCCAGATTTGCTCCCAATTGCCTTGGGTGAATCAGGTTTTACCCGTGAAAACGAATATTGTAATCATTCAATTAGAAGGAAATTTAACTTCTGCAGAATATGTACCTAAATTAATTCAAAAGGGAATTATGTGTGCGCCTTTCGGTCCACAATACATTCGCTTTGTGACACATTTGAATGTAGGCGATGATCATTTAGCCCAATTTGAAAAATTAATTAAACAAATCTGAGATGCAACGGAAAGCCTTTAAAATGTTTTTATTGCCTGGTTTTGAGCAGGAATACAAAAAACGTCACGATGAAATTTGGCCTGAATTAGCTGAATTATTGAAGCAAGTGGGAATCCAAAACTATTCAATCTTTTTAGATACGTCCACGCTGACCTTATTCGCTTATTTGGAAGCTTCGGATTTGTCGCGTTTAGATTCCTTGCCTGCTCAAGAAATTATGAAAAAATGGTGGGCTTATATGGGTGACATCATGGAAACTAATGAGGATCAATCACCCGTTTCGGTTGATATTCCTGCTGTATTTTATTTGGCTTAATCGGATGAAAAAGTATTTATTAATTAGTCTCTTGTTCGTTTTTTCGTTGGAAGCTAAACCTAAACCAAGGGAGATTTTGGCCAAATTGCATGCGACCAAGAGTTATTTCCAACAAAAATGGCCCGATGTAAGTGCACCTATTCCTCGGCCTGATCGAATTCGGCCGTCCAATATATGGACTCGTGCCGTTTTTTATGAGGGACTCATGGATTTATATAAAATTGACCCTCAGGCAGCAGACATGAAATATATGCTCGATTGGGCTAATTTTCATCAATGGAATCTGCGCGATGGAATCAA
>CANHCG010000192.1 GCA_947459055.1 Cytophagaceae bacterium
ATAATTTCAAATTAAAATTCACCTAAGTATTGAAAAATACCTACGTCAGATTTTGTCAAAAGTAATTTCTTTCGCAAACGAATTCGAGATAGTTCAATAGCACGAACGGTTTGTCCAGTTAAATTCGAGATTTCTTTAGTACTCATATCTAGCCGAA
This sequence comes from Cytophagaceae bacterium, assembly GCA_947459055.1. Classification (GTDB taxonomy): domain Bacteria; phylum Bacteroidota; class Bacteroidia; order Cytophagales; family Spirosomataceae; genus Aquirufa. The sequence goes on from CANHCG010000192.1 coordinate 158, forward strand.
GGAATGCACAAAGTCTACGTTCATTACTTGACAAATTAGGGTGGGCGGCAAATAAATTTTGAAAGAAATTCGCGTGAATGCCTACAAATCTCTTTTCGAATTCATCCCAGTTTTTGGTGACATTAATTTTTTCTAAATCTTTAGAAATGGATTTTAAGATTTGGGAATTTAAGCCCTCGTTTTGTTGGTTATCTTTAATTTTTTGAACGATTTGTTGCAATGTCTCATCTTTCTGCATGGCTTGAAGTGCCTGGGAGGTCATCTGTTGGTTTGTTAATTCTAACTCCTCTCGTAAATTTCCTTGAGACTGATTTTCTTGAATCAGTAGATTGATTTCTTTACGGGCCTTCATCGTGTTCCAAACATAAAAACCGGCAATCGCTACCAATAATACCAAGAAGATGCTAATGAATATAAAATTTTTTGTTTGATTTTCTTGAATTTTAGATTCTTCACTTTTAAAATTCCGTTGGATCGACTTTCGCTGTAATTCTTCCCGAGTTTGGTCTTTCTTCTGAAATTCTTTCTTTTCAAGATTTAGGTTTAAATAATAGAATGCTTTTTCCCAATCCTTACGGGCTTTGAAAATTTTATATAAATGGTCACTGATTTCAACTTGCAAGTCAGCTGATTTCACTTGACTCGCCATAAGCAAACCTTTTTCATAGGCCTTGATGGCCTCATTGGGTTGCTGTAATCGTTCATAATATTTTCCATAGCCCATTAAACCTACAGCTAACATGGAATTATTTTGAAGGTTGCGCTGCAATCGCATAGAATAATCTAAATAGTATTTTACTTTAGGTAATTGATTCAGATCAAAATACAAAAAACCGAGCGATTGAATCAATTGACCTTCATATCCTTCGTAGGCCTTTGCAGATTTAGCCATTTCTAGTCCTTTTAGATACATTTTTTCAGCTAAAGCAGCCTTCTTTTGTTCCTTATAGATATGTCCTAAATTTAAATAAATGACGATTTGATCTTCATTCGGAATTTTCTCATGCGTGATTTCAGTATGATTTTTAATCAAGACGAGACCTTTATTAAATAAACTATCCGCTTTCTGAATGTCATTAAGGTATAAATGCAACATGGCTAAATTAGCATAGGCCCTTCCTAACATTTTCTGATCCTGTTGTGCCTCAGCTAAATCTAAAAATTTTTGCAAATAGGTTTCGGCTATGTCAAATATTCCGGCACCCAAGGCCCCACCAGCCGCTAATTTATAGGTATCATAGGTTAATGGAATATTTGAAGTTCGCTCGGCGATTTCAGCGGCTTGGATAGCTTGTTTTATTCCTACCGTATAATTTGTCAAAAGGCTCTTTTTCGATAATGACATCAGGCGTTGAATCTCAACGGAATCCGATTTATCCGAATTCGGAAAAAGAAGACTTTCAGAAAAAGAAGATTTGCCGCGGCAGGAAACCAAAAAAAGGACAAACAGAAAGGATCCGAATTTGAGAAATGAACGAACAGAAAACACCATCCCGTTTTTTTAAAGATTAAAATTGGAATTTCTTATACTAGCAAATCTTGCATGAAACATCATGGCAAGAGCCTAAATTTTGCGAAAGGTAGGATAAATCGATTAATTATCTTGTATGAAGGCAATAAAATCAACGAATAGGTTGCTGACGACGTTGTTGGATAAATTCCTTCGGTGTTAGACCTGACCTAGATTTAATCGCATCCACTAAGGAGGTACGTGACCGAAAACCGAGTTTTTGACCGATTGCTTCAATCGTCAATAAATCAAATTTCGGATCTTCCCGTATCATTCTTTCTAATTCAACAATACGATAATTATTAATATACTCTCTAAACGAAAGCCCAAATTCCTGATTAATTAAAGTTGAAATCAAATAACTAGGCACCTTAATTTCCCTCGATAAATCTGACAAAGCATATCCGAGCGTCAAAAAAGATAAATTTTGATCAAAATGATTTTTAATTTTATCTAATATTTCTTGTCCATTACGCGGACTTAATCGATCAAAACGGTCACCAGAAGTATTTACAATCTCATTGGCCTCCTTTAATTTAATAGCTGGATAATCTGTTTGAAACCATCCCACCATACCATATAATATTTTAGGATTCATTAAGGAATACACATAAAAAGAAATAATTCCCATCGCATTCAAATAATTGAGCGTTAGAAAACCATTCACATTTCCACTAAATCGTTTAACCACTGCCAACACCGCAATTAAGAGGACATAAATAAAAATAATCCCTGAAAAAACACATAACCATTTGAAAATAGACAGATTCGCCTTATAAATTTCAGCTTCATTAGCATCATGATATTTCACATACCACTCATATAAAAGCTTGCATTGTGCTACCGAAAAAATTAATGTGAATACTAATCGAAAATAAGAAACCCAAAGGGCGGGAAATAATCCTTCCCTTTCCGCCAAGAATAAATCCAAAGATTGAAAAACCTCCCGAATAATGACCAGCTTTTGATCATAATTCAACAAATAAAAAGGAACCCGGTGAATTAGATATAAAATAAATGGGATAAAAAATAAACTATCCGAAAAAGTTAAGCGAAAGGATTGTTTCAAGGTAGATCGAATATATAAATAGGATAATGGTCCAAGTAAATAACCTAAACCCGTTATAGATTTATACAAATAAGGAAAATGAAGATAAAAATCAGTGACCAATAAGGCATTACTTAATAAAATCAAAGACCAGCAAAGAATCCAAAAGCCCAAAATTACCGAATACAAGGTCTTTTCCCGATTAATAACAATCGAAGTAAAAAAAAAGATCAAACCTAAAATACTCGCTACAATTAAAATTGTAAAAAATACATAATTGTTCATGGCATAAATGTACAGGTTAGCTGGCTTTTCGATATCGATTAACCGTCTTCATCATAAAAAAACCACTTTATTTATGACCATTTTCGCTAAATATGGTCAAATGTTCTCATGTACTTAAATTAATTCTTGACCATATTTTACCAATATGAACAAAACCTTAGATGCAACTGACATACTGCCGGTATATTTGTTAATTATTTTTCTTTTTAGAAAATATTTAGAACACAAACACAATGTAGTAGCAAAACACTTTCATCCCTGATGGAAGTGTTTTTTATTTTTCATTTATACCGAATAGAATCAATCAAACAGCATAATCCCGCCTGAAAAACAATTAAAGCCCCCGTCCCATACCAAAACCATTCCCCTCCTTGGGACTTTGCCAGACCTGCATCGATTGCCATGGATAAGCCGGAACCGGTCAACAATAAGCCTCCAACGGCCTGTAATAACCAGCGTATTACTGATTTATTTTTCATATTTTTTTCAAGGATTGAAGTAAAATTCGATACACTGACTTAGGACGATATGCCTCATCAAATAATAAGGGATATTCTTTGGGTCTTTTGAAATAACCACGTAACCAGGAATCGCCATCGCCAATATTCCAGGTGGTAATGCCATATTGTTGGGCTACCGGAACCTCCTGAAAGGCCTTGAATACACATAAATATTTACTCAATTGTTCATCCTTTGCCGCATCATCATATACAAAATCTGGATTATTTTTAGGATTCACCGCTATATCCAATTCTGAAAAATGAATTTTTAAACCCGTGGCTGCCGATTTCCGAACGACCTCCTCAATGGCAGCATTCGAAGATTGAACCGAAATATGCATTTGTAATCCCAAGCCATGAATCGGAATGTTCCGCCTTTTAAAATCTTGCACCATATTCAATATCGCCTCCATTTTCTTCGGTTTTCCATCTTGGCCATAATCATTGTAAAATAAAATGGCTTTAGGATCCGCTTCATGGGCCCATTGAAAACTTTTAGCGATGTAATCTGGAATATGATCTGCCCAAATCGAAGGCCGCAGCGTTCCATCATCTAAAAAGGATTCATTGACAACATCCCAACCAGCTACTTTGCCCTGATAATGCGCCGCCACCGTTTGAATATGAAGTTTCAACATATCTTCCCAAGCCTTCGTATCCCCTTGAAAATCCTTCATCCAGGTGGGTACCTGATTGTGCCAAACCAAGGTGTGGCCATGGACTCGCATCTTCCGATTTTGGGCAAAGCGTACGATTTCATCCCCTTTATCAAAATCAAAACGATCAGCCGCAGGATGAACATTAACCATTTTCATATGGTTTTCGGCCGTTATACTATTGAATTCCGATCCCGCTCGTTCTCGATAAGTCATATTTTCATCCAGCATCCGTGGATTTACCGAGGCCCCTAATGGAAAGGAAAGCACATCTTTTAAAAAGCGAGGATTTTGCGCATGTAAATGCGGTAGTACCAAAAGGCAAAAAAAAACATATCGAAGTTTCATAGCTAAAGAGTTTGCACAATATAAATAAAATTACTTTCCAAAATTTTTTAAGTCCCATTAAAAACATTTTTAAAAATGATAATTATAAGGTTAATGGTCTACCC
>CANHCG010000193.1 GCA_947459055.1 Cytophagaceae bacterium
AAAGCCTTAATTTTCATGCTTTCCCCCCTACCTTCGCCAATCCTCCCCGGTTTGGCGAAGGTAAAGAAAAAAAAACCTTTTTGGGCTTAATAAACTTATAAAATCACCATTTGTCCAGTTCGTACAGAATCGTCGCAAGCAAAGGCGATCCGAAGGCTATTGACCGCATCATCCAAGTGATCCGTTAGATCTAAATCCTCCTGAATTGCTTGTAAAAAATAGGCCTGTTCGCGGTCACAAAGACCTTGGTGATCGGGCTCGTCGGTGAGGTTCACCCATTCATCGGGTCGAGTAAATTCATTTTGTGCATCGATATCTGCCCAATGCACCCGAAGTGATTCGGTTTTCGTATGCGATTCCACGGAATCTGATTTTCCCTCGCCTCCAGCTTCTTTGGCGACAATGGAAACACTTCCTTTAGGGCCAAATACATCTTTGACGAAATAAGCCGTTTGTGAAATCATTGGACCCCAGCCGGCTTCGTACCAACCAACGGATCCATCCTCAAAATGAATCTGCAATTGGCCATAATTGTAATTCCCCGCCGGAATATCTTCAGTCATGCGTGCCCCGATGGCCGACACACGAATCGGTTTGGAACGCGTCATTTGACACATAACATCAATATAATGCACCCCGCAATCAACAATCGGACTTAAACTCTTCATTAAATTCCGATGCACATCCCACATATAGCCATGGCTTTGCTGGTTTAAATTCATCCGCATTACCAATGGCTTGCCTAAATTTTTGGTGATCTCAATAAACTTAATCCATGATGGATGGTGGCGTAAAATATAGCCAACGACTAATTTTTTTCCAGATGCCCGCACCGCTGCCGCCACATTTTCAGCACCAGCCAAAGAATCCGCGATCGGCTTTTCTAAAAACACATGACATCCCGCCTCCAGTGCCATAATCGAAAAGGCCTCGTGCGTATCCGGATACGTCGAAATACAGACAGCATCTGGCTTCGTTTCCCCTAGTGCCGTCGCATAGTCCGAAAATAAGGCATAAGATCCTCCTAATTCTTGATTTAATTTCTCCTTACTAGCCCCCGTAGAAACCAGCCCACAAATCTCAAAACCGGGCGAAGTATGGTAGGCCATCGCATGTGATGCACCCATATTTCCACAGCCCACAACTAAAACTCGAATAACACTTGATTGACTCATCTTGAAATAGGTTTAAAATCTTGAAATTAAGAAAGAATGATTAGATTCGCCATCATTCTTGCTTTAATCATTAGATAAATTTACTCCCCATGAAGTTTCGCCTACTAGTAATTCTCCTTTGGCCTTTTTGGGCGATGGCCCAACAAACATCGGGTTTAACAGGTCAAATCGACACCTCCTTTTCTAATTATAAAGCACTCCAATGGGCTTTAAAAACGAATCCCGAAGCAAAATTAGCCAAGGCCGCTTCAGGATTGAAGTTTAAAAGCCAGCGAAATATAGTTTATAAACAAATAGGCCAACGGAAATTAGTCATGGACGAATTTTCACCCATCCACCCGACAGGTCAAACAATCTTATTCATTCACGGAGGAGGGTGGCGCTCCGGTAATCGAAGCCAACACGAACCCCTCGCCAAAACCCTCGCCGCCCGCGGATACCACGTTTTTTTAGTTGAATACCGACTTTCCACCGAAGCACTCTATCCAGCCGCTATGCAGGATGTGAAATCCGCCCTGACTTGGTTACGCAATCATGCCAAACAAAAACACCTAAATCCACAAAAAATTGCCGTCGCAGGTTTTTCAGCCGGTGGACAAATGGCCGCCTTACTAGGAACCACGCAAGATGAATCGTTATTTGGTCCCAAAAACCCGCCAGGTTCAATCGCCGCTGTCATCGATATCGACGGTATTTTGGCATATATCCATCCCGAATCCGGGGAAGGGGACGACCGGGTGAGGACCTCTGCGGCGACTCACTATTTTGGTTATTCAAAAACAGAAAATCCTACCCTTTGGAATCAAGCATCTGCCCTAAATCATGTATCCGCCACGGATCCCCCTTTCTTAATCATTAATAGCCAAGAAAGTCGCATGCACGCTGGACGGGATGATTTAGTGGCTAAAATGACAAGACTAGGCATTCAAACCCAAATTCATACGTTCCCGAATGCGCCCCATACCTTTTGCATGATTGAAGAATGGTTTGAGCCAACGGTCCATCTAATGGATTCTTTTTTACAATCTGTTTTTAAACCTAAACCGCGACGCTGGGTTGTTGGGCCCCACGAAAAATTAACCAGCATCCAATCAGCCATCCAACAAGCCAAAAAATACCCTGGCCAAACCAACCAAATTTTCATCAAAAATGGCCTCTATAAAGAAAAAATCTTTCTAGATAGCACTTGCCGGAATATGCAACTCATCGGAGAAAGTCGCACAGGCGTCATCATTCAATACGCAGAAGCAAGGGATATTTGGCGCTGTAGCCAATCCGACGATTATGGAGCCGGAGTCATCAACATCCAGGGATCAGATATCAGCTTTGAAAATCTCACAGTTATTAATTCGTATGGATTTGAATCAACAAGCGATCAAACGATTCCCTGCCTCACCGAAGCGGGAAAAGAAGTCGCTACCTCGATTCAAAAATACGCCTTACCTCGGGAGAAAGGTGAAGTTGAAGGGATGAAGATCGTGCGAAAAGACGGCCATCAATTTGCCATTCGAAGCATGCCAGGCGCGACTCGCCTAAAATTCCTCCATTGTACGCTCCGCTCCGGCGGTGGTGATACGGTTAGCCCTTGGGACGTGGCAACGGGTTTATACTATTTCAATGATTGTGAAATCGAAGGTGGAGTCGACCTATATTGTCCTCGTGGCTACGCGCTCGCTGAAAATTGTACGTTTATTTGCCATAATTTGAGCGCAGCCATTTGGCATGACGGTTCTCAAGAAGAAAATGCCAAAACCGTCCTGAGCAATTGTATCTTTAAAGGCGAAACTGGATTCAAATTAGGTCGCTATCACCGAGAAGCCCAAATGTATTTGTTCGATTGTCAATTCACTACTGAAATGGCTGATGCACCTATTTATCAAGCCGGCGATCGAAAACTCACCTGGGGAAATCGTATTTTTTATAATAATTGCCACCGCGAAGGAGGCGATTTTGCCTGGTTCCAAACCAATACCCCTAAACCCGATCAAAATCTGTTCCATTGGGTTTTTGGTTCTAAATGGAAATAAATTTCCGAATCTCTTTATTGTATCATATTTATACATTAAATTGTGTCATTATTTAGAAAACCATCCGCCCATGAAACGTAGCGAATTTTTACAGAGATCCAGTGCCCTTTTGGCGGGTAGCCTTTTTATGCCTTCTTTGCTTGGTAATCAAGCCTTTACGAAAAAGCCCTTAGGAGTTCAGTTGTTCACGTTATTTGGTAAAATTGACCAAGATGTAAAGGGAAATTTGCAAAAATTAGCTGAACTCGGATATACGGAAATTGAATCTGCTTTTGGTTTTAAGCCTGGGTTTTATGGCCTAAGCGGTTCGGAATTCATGTCTATGCAAAAGGATTTAGGACTTAAATGGGTATCCCATCATGTATTTGGTGCACCTCTAAAGCCTCGTCCAGGTTTTGATGCGTCTCGAATGCCAAAAATGTTGAATCTTAAAAATGATGCCAATGAATTAGTGGATACCGTGGCTGCGGCAGGTGTCAACTACTTGGTTTGCGCGAATATCCCGATTGAAACAAAGGCAGAGGTTGCGGAAGCTGTCGAAATTTTGACCAAAGCAGGCCAGGCAGCTAAAAAAGCAGGACTTACTTTCTGTTACCATAACCACGATGCGGAATTTAAAATGATTGATGGCCAACGTGCCTTTGATGTTTTTTCCAACGAAATACCCGCAGATTTAATGAAGTTTGAACTCGATTTAGGATGGGTTTCCAAAGCGGGTGAAGATCCTGTGGCACTTTTTGCCAAACAACCCGGGCGATTCCCACTTTGTCACCTCAAAGATTTTGACGCAGAATTTAAAAATATTGTTCCTGTTGGGACGGGAATTATCAATTACAAACGAATCTTGGACGCTTCTGCGAAAGGGGGCCTTCAACATTTTTTTGTCGAGCACGATATGCCAAAAGATGCATTCGAGAGTTTAGGGATTGCTAAAAAGAACCTCGATGTGATTCTATAAGATTATTTTGATGAAGTAAATTGGTGATTATAAAAAAATCCTCGCCGTCTGGCAAGGATTTTTTTTAGCTCAATATATAAAATTCATAAGGCTTACACCGCAAGTGGTCCTCATCAGATCCCACGGTAAATTTTTGGCCTGACCATAAATCTGTTAGTTTCTTAGGTCTTTTGCCATTTCGTTCAAAAGCATACCAAGTCAAATCCTGTTCTTGTCCACTAAAATTAAAGATAAAATATACGCGCTTTTCGCCGATATAACGTTCATATCCTACCACGGAACGATTATGACAAGCCATCCAATCGATATTTTTTAAGTCCGCGACGACATCTAATGATTTGCGAAGACTAATTAATCGTTGGGTCGCTGAAAAAACCTGATTCTCCACCGTTCCCTCTTTGGCCGCT
>CANHCG010000194.1 GCA_947459055.1 Cytophagaceae bacterium
CCTTTCAAATCATTTTAAAAATCATGTAAATACCAAGCCATGGACAAAATTAAAATTCAGGAATTTCATCGCATGATTCACGATGTGAAAAATGAAATATATGAGACACATCAAGATCCGGATGGGATAGTATCCATAGAAATCAATGGACATTTAGAAATAAAAAAAGTTAAAATTCTCTTGAAAGTGACCGATCAAAAGTTGGAACAAATCCTCCCAGCCCTAATCAATTCGAGTATACAATCAGTCAGCATGAAAATCAAAGGCCTGATTGAAGTATTTCAACGAAACTTATCTAACCAATAAATATTTATGACCACTCAATCGATCAAAAAATTACGCACAGATCCTTTCCAAAATCAAATAAAACATTTTATTTTTTTCCTTTGGGGCATTTTCTTAGGCATTTGTATACTTTCTTTCGAATGGCCGATTCCGCTTCAAGGAACTGTCTATCGAATCTCCTCTCCGATTGAATCAAAATATGATTTTGCATCTATCCCACACCAAAAAGAAAGCTTAACCCAAGTAGCTTGTTTGGTTCCCCATCAAATCGTGAAATACATTGAACATAAACAAGAAATTACTTTTCAAGCGGAAATCGTTGGGAATAATCAAAAAAATAAAAGTACGGGAATCATCACAGCCATACATGCTAAGCCTATCCAAAATCCACAAAGCTTACGTTATTTAGTCGAATGTGAAATAAAAGATTCGGAAATTATCCTCAAAAATGGATTTAAAGCCCGGCTCATGAAAGGCATGAAATTACATGGTCATTTATATTTAAATCGAAAAAAAATAATTGAATTTTTACTGGATCAATTAGATCAATGGCTATGTCCATCTCCATTAAGAGGGGCATAAATAGTAAAATTAGGATCTAATAATTTAGCCGAAGATATTTTAAAAATATCGGCAATTAAAATCAAGCGATCGACGGTTAATTTAGATTGCCCACTTTCTAATTTGGCATAGGAACTTTGAGATATTCGCAAAGACATCGCCACGTATTCTTGTGAAAAATGCTTGGATTCACGGATTGCCCGAATATTTTGTAGGATAAAATTCATGTTATAAGTGGTTAGATGTCCCAAATTAGGATATTGCCAACTTAAACAAAAATTATCAACTGATAATCTGATCTATATTTTTTACAGGGTACAAACCCAATTTAGCTCCTTCGGTCAGCATGAAATCCCAACCAGAACTAAAATCATTTCGAATGATCCCATCTAAAATAGCTTCCCGAAGGGCGATTTTAATGATTCCAATTTCCTTTCCAGGGCCTATATTAAATACATCCATGATGATTTCGCCTGAAAAAACGGGTTGGAAATTACGTAGTGAATCACTTTCTTCTACCTCCTTTAATTTTTCTTCTACGAGATCGAAATTCCTTAAATACCGTTTTACTTTTTCGCCATTTTTGGAAGTAATATCTGCCCGACACAAGGTCATTAAAGCCTCCAATTCCTCACCAGCCTCAAATAGTAATCGTCGCAAGGCAGAGGCCGTAATCTCTTCCTTAGAAAGCGCAATGGGTCGAAGATGAAGTCGAACTAATTTTTGGACCAATTTCATTTTCTCATTCAAGGGTAATTTCAATCGCTTGAATATATTCGGTACCTGGCGCGCACCCATTTCCTCATGCCCATGAAAAGTCCATCCTTTTTTGGCCACAAAACGCTTTGTTTGTGGCTTAGCGATATCATGTAAAATAGCGGCCCAACGCCACCAAAGATCATCCGTATGTTTGGCAATATTATCAAGTACTTGAAGTGTATGGTAAAAGTTATCCTTGTGACCTTTCCCTTCCTCAGTATCTACCCCTTTCAATTTCATAAATTCAGGAAATATGATGGGAAGTATTTGGCAAGCATCCAATAAAAGAAAGCCGTATGATGGCTTCTCACACAAAATAATCTTATTCAATTCCTCCGAAATACGCTCCATGGAAATAATCGAAAGGCGGTCTTTCTCTGATAAAAGCGCATCAAAAGTCTCCGGGTTAATATCAAAATGCAATTGAGAAGCAAAGCGAACCGCGCGCATCATTCGAAGAGGATCATCCGAAAAAGTGATTTTCGGTTCCAAAGGCGTCCTAAGAATTTTCTTTTCTAAATCCTTAAGGCCATCAAAAGGATCCAATAATTTCCCCCATTCTGATTTATTTAGGGAAACCGCCATGGCATTGATGGTGAAATCTCGGCGATTTTGATCGTCTTCTAAACTTCCTTCCATGACAAGGGGCTTACGAGAATCTCGTTGGTAAGACTCTTTACGCGCACCTACAAATTCTAGGTCCCAATCATCTACCTTCAACATCGCCGTGCCAAAATTCTTAAAAATAGACACCGCATGTTCCGGTAATTGGAATTCTTTGGCAACCTCCTCGGCCAATTCAATACCAGATCCAATACAAACCACATCGATATCCTTGCATTCCCGACCTAAGATACTATCTCGAACGAAACCTCCCACCACATAGGCATCCAAGCCTAAGCGGTCAGCTGCTAATCCAATTTTAGCAAAAATGGGATTCTCTATGATCTGTATTCCTGTCTTCATTAGGCGCGTATCAACGTATATTCACCACCCAAACCTAATTTTACTATTTTAGAAGGTTTAGACATAAGATTTGATTTAGGCAATGGGTTCTGAAGCACATAATCCACTTGCCCTTTAATTTGATTTGAAATGTCTGCAAAAGAATGAGGAGAAGGCGAACCCGAAAAGTTTGCCGATGTAGATACAATACCCCGCTGATACCGATAAACGAGGCCTTTGCAAAATTCATCCTTTAATAATCGAATCGCAATACTCCCATCGGGGCCCAACAAATGCTCGCTTACATTTTTCCCTTTAGGATAAATAACCGTCAGGGGATCTTCTGCAAATTCCACAAGATCCCAAGCGATTTCTGGAACTTGTTCCACATATTCAGACAATTGCTCAATTTTAGAAATCAATAAGATGAGGCCTTTATTTTCGGGACGATTTTTTATCGCAAAAATTTTTTCAATTGACGCATCCATGCGCGCATCGCAACCTAAGCCCCAAATCGTATCACTTGGATATAAAATAACGCCTCCAGACTTCAAGGAGGCTATTGCATCTGAATACAAATTTTGCATAATGAGCGCAAAGTTAAGATTAAATTCATGCGAAATGGCTACCTTTGTCGTTTATTTGATTTTCCAATGAACCGCATCCAAGACGAACTAATTGCTTCCATTCAAACCGCGCTTTTGAAACTTTTTCAAATCGAAAATGCCGAGGTAGTTTTACATGAGACCAAAAAAGAGTTTGAAGGCACTTTCACGTTTGTGGTATTCCCATTTACCAAACAAGCGGGCATGGCACCTCCTTTAATAGCTCAAAAAATTGGGGAATTTGTTGTGGAAAACTTACCGGGAATTACAAAATTCCAAGTAGTGCAAGGATTTTTAAATTTTAGCTTAGCAGATGAACTTTGGGCAGAAGCCTTGTTAGGTTTGCAAAATGATCCGCAAGCTTATCAATTAGCCAGCAAAAACGAGAAAATTCTTATTGAATATTCATCACCCAATACGAATAAACCCCTCCATTTGGGTCATTTACGGAATAATTTTTTAGGGTTTTCCGTGGCACAAATCCTCGCAGCTGGTGGATATGAAGTGATTAAGACCAATTTGGTAAATGACAGAGGAATACATATTTGTAAGTCGATGCTCGCTTATCAAAAAATGGGTCAGGGCGAAACACCCGAATCAAGCGGAATTAAAGGCGATCATTTAGTTGGTAAATATTATGTAGCCTTCGACAAAGCCTACAAGGCTGAAATGGAGGCAATGATTGCGAAGGGCATGGATGCGGAATTAGCAAAAAGTCAAGCACCCATTATGCAGGAAGCACAAGCGATGCTGGTCGCCTGGGAACAAGGGGATCCAGCTGTCATTGAATTATGGGAAACGATGAACGCATGGGTATTTGGGGGCTTCGAGAAAAGCTATGCGCAAATGGGCGTAAGTTTTGACAAAATTTATCGAGAATCGAATACCTATTTGTTAGGTAAAAAAATAGTGGATGAAGGATTAGCATCCGGAACATTTTTTAGAAAAGAAGATCAATCCGTATGGATCAATTTGGAAGCTGAAGGATTGGATGAAAAATTAGTCCTGCGAAAAGATGGAACATCCGTTTATATTACTCAAGACATGGGAACGGCTCAATTGAAATTCGAGGATTTTGGTGCCAAAAAATCAGTATATGTGGTTGGTAATGAACAAGATTATCATTTCGAAGTGCTTTTTCACATTTTGCAAAAATTAAATAAACCTTATTCTTTTGGCAATTATCATTTATCCTATGGGATGGTGGATTTACCAAGCGGTAAAATGAAATCCAGGGAAGGAACCGTCGTGGATGCGGATGATTTAATGGCTGAAATGGTCCAAACTGCGAGGGACCGTACAACTGAATTAGGTAAAATCGAAGGTTTTTCGGAAGCTGAATTGGATGCCTTATTTAACCAATTAGGCTTAGGGGCTTTGAAATATTTTCTTTTAAAGGTTGATCCTAAA
>CANHCG010000195.1 GCA_947459055.1 Cytophagaceae bacterium
ATGCACCTGGGTTTCTGGAACTTCAAACATGGCCAACGAATTTTTAACTTCCTGCATCATTTGTCCCGGGCCACATAAATAATAATGGGCCTCCGATATCACAATACCTAATTCTTGTTTTAAATAAAATACAATGGAGGCCTGATTAATTCGCCCTTTGTATCCGACCCAAGTCGGCCCCGATTGGCTTATCACATGCACCACTTTAAAACGATCAGCAAAGTTACGCTCCATTTCATCCAAAGCTTTTTTGAAAATGATTTGTTGCTCATTTCGTGACCCATAAATCAGGTAAATGCGCGATTGAGGTTCGCTGTGCAACAGCGTTTTGATCATCGAAAACAAAGGTGTAATCCCCGAACCCGCTCCGACAAAAACATAATTTTTACTTGCTGATGCATTGGGTTCCACCGTAAAACTGCCCATCGCCTCCATGATTTCTACACTATCTCCGACCTTCAACGTATCACAGATATAATTTGAAACCAGTCCACCTGGAATGCGTTTCACGGAAATGGCAGGCGAAGTGTCCGTTTTTGGCGAGGAGGAAAGCGAATAACTTCGGCGTACTTTTTGTCCCTCGATGTCGAAAAGAAGCGTTAAAAATTGACCCGATTGATAAGATAATTCCGCATGAATCGGATGCCAAAAATGGATGGTTTGGGTATCATCCGTTTCATGGGTGATTTCTTTGATGCTGACGTGGATGCGTTGGCTCATTTTATTCTGTTTTTTTACTAATTAACCATTGGACCGTTCCGGGTAGGGATTCGTTGTGTAGCCGATCAAAAGCGGTGACGACGAATCCATAGCCAGATTTTATGTGGAGGTTCTCTAGGGTTATTTGCGTTAATTTTCCTTTATAAATTATATTTTCTGCATTTTCTAAGGGGTCAAATTCCCCTTTTTTAATCCGATACACGACATAATAATCAGCCGGGTCGTGGTCGGTACTGGGTTCGCCAGGTTTCCAGCTCAATTGCCATTCCATCCCCTTTTTTCCTAAAACTACCGTATGTGGGGCCGTAGGAGCGATGCTGTCTTTCCAAAGCATCGGAGGCACCAAGGCGATGTTTGAAAAATGGGTACTTCGTAAACTATCTCGAAACCCTTTCACGTTTCGCATGAGCAAGTTCGAACTAAAATAAATCGACCCTTGCACATTGCTTAAACCTCTTGAAATGCCTAATTGTTTTTCTAATTCAGCCGGCGCCCATTGGTCGCTTAAATGATAGGCCGCGTGTCCGATGTAAATCGGCCGACCGTAATTATGGGCACTCCACCATTTGGCCAGAGGCTCAAAGGGGGCCACTTTATGCGCGGTTCCCCAGTACAATTGGGGGGCTAAATAATCGACCCAGCCTTCCCGCATCCATTTTTCCGTATCCGCAAATAAATCATCGTAGGACTGCAAACCCTTCCTTGTGGGTGAACCATCGGGATTCGCTACACTTTGATGACGCCAAATGCCAAAAGGGCTAATGCCAAATTTGACTTTCGGTTTGCTGTTTTTGATGGTTAGAGAAATGTCTTGAATGAGTTCGTTGACGTTCCTTCGCCGCCAATCCGCCAGCGTTTCATCTGGTAAGTGGTATTTTTCGTAGGTTTCTTGATCACGTAACACTTGGTTAGCGATGGGATAGGGGTAAAAATAATCATCGAAATGAATCCCATCGATGTCGTATTGTTCGACTAAATTCTTTACCAAATTGGCTATGTATTGACGAACTTGGGGGATGCCGAAATTTAGGGTATGTTGGCCATTGTAGGTTAGGAGCCATTCGGGATGTTGGCGTACCACATGTTTCGCGTCTAGCAATGATTTTGTGCTAATACTTGCCCGGTTTAAATTTAACCAGGCGTGAAATTCGATGCCGCGTGCATGGCTTTCTTGAATCATGAACTCGAGCGGATCGTAAAATGGTTTAGGTGCTTGCCCTTGGAGGCCGGATAAAAAGGTAGACCAAGGCTCGGGACCTTTCGCATAAAAGGCGTCGGCAGCCGTTCGGACTTGGACAAATATGGCGTTAAAGCCTGTTTTTTGATGTGAATTGAGTAGGTCGATGAATTCTTCTTTTTGCTTGAAAGCATTGTAATTTCGAGGGCTAGGCCAGTCGATATTAGACACCGTGGCCACCCAAATACCGCGCAATTCGCGTTTAGGGCCGCCTGCAAGCAGGCTTAATGGACTAAGGAAAAAGAAGAAAAGAAATAAATACCTCATTCAAGGCGCAATTTACCTATTTAGGTTCAATTTTTTTCCCTTTATACGGGGTCAATCGAAAATAAATAGCCTACGCCTTTCAGGGTTTTAATGTAGTATTCTGGAATTTTTTCACGCAGTTTTCGGATGTGTACATCGACGGTTCGTTCGACTACATACACGTCGCTTCCCCAGACATTTTCCAATAACTCATCTCGGTTAAACACCTTATTGGGGTGCTTTGCTAAAAATGACAACAATTCGAATTCCTTTTTGGGAAGGATCAAATTTCGTCCTTGAAACGTAGCTAAATATTGGGTCCGATTGATGACTAAATCGCCGATTTGAATCACATCTTGATTATCCTCCGGTCCACCCTCCCGAGAAAGCATGGATTTAATCCGACTAACTAAGGCCCGAGGTTTGATGGGTTTTACTACATAATCCGTACCGCCTGCTTCGAAGGCAGCGATTTCAGTATACTCTTCCCCGCGGGCAGTCAAAAATAAAATGATTGTATTTTTGAATTCAGGCAATAATTTCATTTGCCGCGCCGTTTCAATTCCGTCCATCACAGGCATCATGACATCTAGAATAACCAAATTCGGCTTAAATTCTTTGGCAATTTCCAAGGCTTCCCGGCCGTCGGATGCTTTTGCTAAAATGAAGTTTTCTTTGGCTAAATTGTATTCCAATAACTCGAGGATATCGGGATCATCGTCCACTAGCAAGATTTTAGAAGGGCTTTTCGCTAGGCTCATGTAGATTAGGACTAAATTGGATAATTATGTGCCACAAATATAGAAGGCTCAATGTTACTAAATTGTTAATTTTTCTCGACATTTGACTGAACAAAGATATCATTATGTTGCAAAATCCACCCTATTCGCTCCGACTTGCTTCTGTATTAATTTCTATCACCTTGGTGATTGTCGGCTTGTATTGGATGCAAGATTTATTGATTCTAGTCGCTTTTGCGATGATCCTGGCGATGGTCCTTTTGCCCATATGTCGTTGGCTTGAACAAAAAGGACTTCCTCGTTCCCTGTCGATTGCTATTTGCTTGGTCTTTACGGTCGCGATATTGATCGGGATTGTGTTTTTATTAGCGTTCCAATTGATTGAATTTGCCAATGATTGGCCCCTTTTTATCAAAAAAGCTGAAACTTGGGTTTCCGGTTTACAATCTTTTTTATCCCGCAATCTAAATATTTCGCGAAAGAAACAGATGCTGGAATTAAGTAATCAGACCATCGGGCTTTTGAAAAATTCAGGAACCATTTTAAGTACGACCTTCAGCACCTTGATGCATTCGGTGACTACCTTGATCTTGATTCCTATTTTCATGTTTTTCTTTTTGTATTACCGAACATTTTTTGCGGATTTTCTTTCCAAAGTTTTCCCTTCTGCCAATGAAGAAACCCTTCGTGGCATTTTGAAGAAAACAGGGGAAGTGGTGCAAGATTATTTGGTGGGTTTGCTCGTAGTAATGCTCGTGGTTGCTTGCGCGAATAGTATTGGTTTTTGGTGGATTGGTGTCGATTATCCTATTTTCTTTGGGATACTGACCGGCTTACTTTTAATTATTCCCTACATCGGTATTTGGGTGGGGGCGGCATTGCCTATTATTTTGAGTTTAGCAACCTTAAGTCCCTCCCATGCCTTGGCAGTCGTTGCCTGGGTAGCCGCTGTTCAGTTTATTGAGGCTAATTTTGTAACGCCGCTGGTGATAGGTTCGAAAGTGAGTATTAACCCGATGGTGGCTATGTTGGCTTTATTAGGGGGTGAACTGCTCTGGGGGATTTCGGGTCTGATTTTGGCCATCCCTTTTACGGCCATTATCAAAGTAATTTTCGATCACGTGCCTGCGATGCAGCCATATGGATTTTTATTGGGGGAAGCGCCTAAACGAGTTAAAGGGACAAAAGCTCCTTAAATCGAATGGATTGTCGGCGGGAAATTTCAATTTTTTCGCCTTTCCCCACCAATGTCACCTGCAAACCTCCAGAAAACCAAGGTTCGATTTTTTCGATGTAGTTTAAGTTAATGATGTGTTTTCGATTGGCTCGAAAAAACACTTTGGGATCTAAGCGATCCTCTAGCGCATTTAATGATTTTAGAACTAAGGGTTTTTGATCATCAAAAAACAAACGCACATAATTACCCATTGATTCACATAATCGAACGCGATCTAGGCGGACAAACCAGCATTTTTCACCGTCTTTGACGAAAATCTGATCGTTGGCTCCCAATACATGCATCGGCCGATCCGCAAGGGAAGCGGCCTGGGTTTGGGTTTGTTGGTACCGCTTTTCTAATTTTTGAATGCTCTCA
>CANHCG010000196.1 GCA_947459055.1 Cytophagaceae bacterium
GATGATGAGTGTCCGCCAAGGTGTGGAAAAAGGGCTTTGTAAGTAGGCTTTGTTGCCCACGGCGTCGGGGGTCAATTGGCTCGTTAGCGTATTCCCATTCACTTGCAAATGCATGACGGGGTAATTTATCAAAGCGGCTTCGTGGACATTGATGTACAGGCCCTCGGCGGATTTGAGCATGAGGGGGCTTTGCACGAAATTTTTCCCGATGGGGGCGGTGAGTGCGATATCTTTTTCTTTGGCGGCGGCGGCGCTGGCGTCGATTTCGCTGAGTTTGGATTTGTTGTAGGTGTATTCGTTGGTATCATAATCCCCTGGAATCCAAAAGGCGGTATGGTCGCCGGTCATTTTGAAGGTAGACCATTCATTATCGACGATGAAGTGGTTCAGGTTATCCTGTTTAGGAAAAGTATATCGAAAACCGATACCATCGTCGTAGATGCGGAAGTGCGCTTGGATAGTTATGCCGGAATTTCCAGCGTCTTTGAGCTCGATGCTTAAGGCGGAGTATTGATTGCGAATGTCTTTTACTTCACCGAGGAGGGGTGACCAGGTTTGGTCAAAAGTGGATGAATCGATGCGTATGACGGTGAATTTTCGGAGGTCGGCGGCGGGTTTTTTTAGAGTAAAACCGATGGAAGAGGGGGCAATGGCCTCTTTGGATTTATGGAAAATTTGGTATTGAATCTGTTTTTCTGGGCTTTGGATGAGCTTAACTTCGATCAGCTTGTTTGGCGAGGCTAGGCTGGCGATTGTTTGGGCTTCAAGGGAGGCGGAAGCAAAACAAGCGATCAATAAACAGATA
Organism: Cytophagaceae bacterium; assembly: GCA_947459055.1. GTDB lineage: Bacteria > Bacteroidota > Bacteroidia > Cytophagales > Spirosomataceae > Aquirufa. The sequence continues at coordinate 806 of CANHCG010000196.1, forward strand.
ATTTGTTTTTTCATGCACAAAAATAGTTATTTTCGAATAATAAATAGGTTAAAAATTCAATACCTTCGTGCCATGCTAGATTCTATGATTGCTTATTTTGATTCGATTCCGAGTTCCCATCGGGCCCTGATTATGGCGGGTGGGATCACATTTTTTTGGTTGATCGAGGGGGCGGTTCCGCTGTTTCGTTTTCGTTACCAAAAGTGGTCTCATGCGGGCTTGAACTTGTTTTTTACCTTGACGACGATTGTCATTAATTTCGCTTTTGCGACGGTGATTGTGCGGGCGAGTGATTGGGTGGTGGCTTCAGGGTTTGGGATATTGCCTTGGTTGGGGATTTCTTCGGGGTGGGCTATGTTTCTTGTGGGTTTGTTGGCCTTGGATTTAGTAGGAGCTTATTTGATTCATTTGATTGAGCATAAAATTAAGGTAATGTGGAAGTTTCACATGGTGCATCATGCGGATACACATGTAGATACGACGACGGCGAATCGGCATCATCCGGGGGAGAGTGTGTTTCGGGCGATATTTACGTTGATCGGTGTGGTACTTTGTGGCGCACCGATGTGGCTGGTGATGGTGTATCAAAGCATCAGTGTCGTTTTATCTCAATTTAACCATGCGAATATATCTTTACCTGCCTCTGTGGATCGGGCGATCAGTTATTTGATCGTGTCACCGAATATGCACAAGATACATCATCATTATATGCGTCCGCAAACGGATTCGAATTATGGGAATATCTTTTCGATTTGGGATCGCTTATTTGGAACCTATCAGGACATGAATGTATCGGAGATACGGTATGGCTTAGATGTGCTGTCGGATGAAACAGATGGGAATATGTCTTTCCAGTTGGGCATACCGTTTAATAAATCGATAAAGACGGATGAGTAATTCCTTTTTCAGGTAATTTGTTATTTTGGTACCTTTTTTGGTTAAGAAATGAGGATTTTTAAACTAAAAAACTGATTATTTGCTATATGTACCAAAATCGAAAAGTGCTACAAATTAGTCCACTATTTGTTTTTTAGTCCAAAGTTTACCTGTTGATTTTAAACAGCGCGAGTTAATCCGTCTACTTTTGCGGACTTATGCTAGTTAGCAAGTTTTTAACTCCGTGTTTAAATTTCAATACGATATGATTCACTCGTTGCGAAGGATAGTTCCTTCATTTCTATTCAGCCAAAGGGCTGTTTTATTAGTTTCCTTTCTTATTTTCCAAGTTTTTCAAGTCCAGGCTCAATGTGATCCGAATAGTCCATATGATAAAATTGTCAGTGGCTATCACCAGTCGATTGCATTAAAAAGTGATGGAGGTTTTGCGGTTTGGGGACAGGCAATGGCTGCGAATGGAACGAGTGATGTGCTTACACCGATTGATCTCAATGTCGCAAATTATCCAAATTTGGTCGGTACACCTTTAAAGGCGACGATAGGGGGCGCTGGTGGAGGTACGGCAGAACAAGCGATTTTATTAACCTCCGATGGATTGTATGCTTGGGGCTCAGAAGGCGATGTGCTTGCTAATGCTTTGACAGCAAGTGGCGCTTTTGCTAAAGTGACGATTAGCGCATTTGATGCCTTGACCACGAATGCATCAACAGGCTTGCCTACGGGTGTCGCACCCGGTGATGTTGTTTCAATGTCAGCATCTAATCAAACCTTGGTTATTTTGACGCGATCAGGTAATGTGTGGGTTCTAAGTCAAATGAGCACAAATCTATATGGAAATGCTGCGGGTTCATTGGCAGTGAATAAATGGCAAAAAGTTAAAACGAATGTGTCAACGGACCTAGCCAATATTACTGCGGTTCGAGTTCAAGTTAGTTCGGCTACCTACAATGCATTCATAGCGCTTTCCTCGACAGGTACGGTGTATACCTGGGGCTCAAGTGTCTATTTAGGAGACGGAAATGGTCCAGTTGCAAAAAATTATGCAACCGCCATGACAATTCCCGTTGAGTTTACGAGTTCAAATCTGCCTAGGATTATTGGTGTAACCGGTGGAACCAAAAACGTTGGTGCTACAAACAATTCATTCTATTTATTATCAGCCGCTGGAACCTTATATGTATTAGGAGAAAATGGTCAAAGACAATTAGGGACTTTTGACCAAGTCGATGCCTTAACTTGGACTCAAGCAGAACGCGTAAACGGGACCCCTTTCACAAATATTAGTTTTATTTCAGTGCAAGAACATGATGATTCTGCACCGGGCGTCTCAGCTATTACTTCTTCGGGAGACCTTTATACCTGGGGTGAAAATGAAGGACTTATGTTAGGTCGCACGACCGACGGAACATTTTACGATCCAGCATTTCCATTTGGGTTTACATCAGGAACAGATAAGGCTTTATCTTCTGAATTAGGAGGTCATACCCTAGTTTACCTAAAGGAGGGAACAACCCAATTTTGTTATGTAGGTCACAAGACAAATGGTAGTATGGGGGATGGAGTTTCATCCAGTTCCTTTATTTCTACTTTTGACTGCGCCAATACCCCTTCTCTTTCTATTTGCGGGTCAGTTCCTGTTGCGGGAAGTACGACTACCTCAACCATCAGCGCATCGATAAGAAGTATTTTGGCAAATGGTACAACCACGTCCACAATTACCATTCAATTAAAAACCTCAGCAGGTGTAAATTTAACCTCAAGCGGGGGAAATGTGGCGGTCTTTACTACCGCGGGAACATTAGGGACGGTGGTTAACAATAACGACGGAACCTATACAGTTATCCTAACGAGTGCGTCCTCTGCGGCCACAGCCGCTATTACGTATACATTAAATGGAAGTTCAGGAACCAATACGGAATCCGTGGCTTTTACCACAATTTCTTCGACCCCTACTATCACCAGTACCGGCAGCCTGGGTGCCTTTACCGCCTGCGCTGGAACGGTTTCAGCTGAACAAAATTTTAGCGTCGGGGCAACTGACCTAACCACTGATTTGATTGTCACAGCACCTACGGGATTTGAATTATCACTAAGCTCCGGAGGAACCTTTAGTGCTAGCCTAACACTTAGCCCGAGTTCGGGAACCGTTGCATCAACAACTATTTATATCCGCCTAAAATCTAATGCAAGCTCAGCTAGTGCTTTGGACGTAGTTCTAAGCTCGACTGGCGCTACCTCGGTAAACGTGGCGACCGGTATTTCGACGGTAAACGTGCTTCCAACGGTCACAGGGACTACTGACGGAGCTCGTTCAGGTACAGGAACGGTGAGTCTATCAGGAACAGCATCCTCGGGTGCTACCTTAGATTGGTATGCTGATCCGACAGGTGGTTCCGTTATTTCAGGCGGATCTGGGGTTTTAATTTTTACAACTCCCAGCATTTCAGCAACAACTATATATTATGCACAAGCTAGAAATACTACTTCAGGGTGTATCTCAACCGCACGAACTCCGGTAACGGCAACAGTCAATACTGCATTAGCTGCGGGAAGTATTGGAGGAACTCAAAGTATTTGCTCGGGATCTACACCGACTACCCTAACAAGTTCCACCGCATCTAGTGGCGGTACGGGCGCACAGACCTATCAGTGGCAAGTTTCTACAGACAACACCAGCTTTACGGATATTTCTTCTGCCAATGCAGCGACCTATTCACCAGGAGCTTTAACACAAACAACTTATTATCGTCGTGGCGTTAGTACGGGAATCGATGCGGTAATCTATACCTCATCTGTTGC
>CANHCG010000197.1 GCA_947459055.1 Cytophagaceae bacterium
AGGGCTATCACCCAGATTGGAAATCTTATATCTTCGATTACGGGCGCAACGAAGTTCGCAGCTTCCTCCTATCAAACGCCGCCTTTTGGTGTGATCGCTACCATGTCGACGGCCTACGCGTAGACGCCGTGGCCTCCATGCTCTACCTCGATTATTCACGCAATGACGGCGAATGGGAACCCAATGTCCACGGTGGAAATCACAACCTCGATTCAATTTCTTTCCTTCAAGACCTCAATGTGCACATCTATGGCGAATTTCCCGACATCCAAGTCATCGCCGAAGAATCCACCAGCTTCCCAGGCGTAACCAAACCTGTATTTTCCGGCGGGCTCGGATTCGGCCAAAAATGGATGATGGGCTGGATGAACGATACGCTTCGTTTCTTCCAAAAAGATCCGATTCACCGACAATACCACCTAAACGAACTCACCTTCTCCCTAATCTACGCATTCACCGAGAATTTCTGCCTACCCCTCTCCCATGACGAAGTAGTCTACGGAAAAAAATCCTTATGGAATAAAATGCCCGGCGATGACTGGCAAAAATTTGCCAACCTCCGCCTCCTTTTCAGCGAACAATTCGCCCATCCCGGAACAAAATTAATATTTCAAGGGGGTGAATTCGGCCAACGAGAAGAATGGAACCACGACCAAAGCCTCGATTGGCACCTCACCGAACAACCTGCCCACCAAGGCATCCAAAACACCATTAAGGCACTCAATATCCTCTATAAAACCGAACCAGCCCTTCATAAAAAACAATTCGACTACGAAGGCTTCGAATGGATCGAGTCAAACGACCAAGGAAACTCCGTCATCAGCTTCATCCGAAAAGGGGACAGCCCGAAACAACAAATCATCGTCATCCTTAACCTCACCCCAGCCCCTCGCGAAAATTACCGCATTGGCGTACCTCTACCCGGCATTTGGAAACAAATTTTCAACTCAGATAAAGAAGAATTTGGCGGAAGTAACTATCCAGTCAGTGGCGCCATGATGACCGAAGAGATCAACTGGCAAGGAAAAGCATTCTCCATCTCCCTCAACCTACCACCGCTTTCCGCCATCATGCTCAAGGCCTAAAAACAATAAAGACTCAGAAAAATTCCGAGCCTTTATTCAATCCGCCTAAGTAGTATTTTTATTGCTTGTAGTCAATAATCAAAATTGTACACAAAAATAACAAATTTTTCATATTTAAAAATATGCATGCAGATATTTTTAATATTCATATATAAAATAGCATAAAATAGAGATTATTTGTTCTTTCCGAGCAAATCTTCCATGTCAGAAAGCTCCACTTCGAGCGCTTTGGTCGAAATAATAATCTCCCAAGCACTCATACCCAAGGCGATGCACATGCCTAAAAGTCCGATTCCGAAAAACCAACGAGCAATCAATTGCTCATTCATAAATAACAAAAACATACACACCACACTCAAAATCAAACTGAAAATCGCAATAATTTGCATGTATTGAATCAATTTCATCCGCAACCGAAGGTTTTGAATCTGCTTTAAAATCGAATCATCTGGATTCAATTGGAATTTTTCATGCAAACCCCGAATCAGAGAGGCCATCGACATAAAACGATTCGTGAAAGCGATCATCAACAAAGAGACCGTCGAAAACAATAAAGCCGGGGTACCAATTCCTAATTCCATTTTTATTTGATCCAATATTCGTCTAAATACATCGACATTTCTTCCTTTAATTTCTTCGCCTCACGAGCCGCCGATACCGACGTATCATCCCCCGCATAAATGATCCCCCGAGAAGAATTAACCAATAAACCCACCCGAGAATTCATCGCATATTTAGCCACATCCTCCAAACTCCCCCCCTGTGCACCCACGCCCGGCACCAAAAAGAAATTATCCGGCGCAATCTCACGCACTTTTTGAAGAAAATCAGATCGCGTTGCACCGATCACAAACATCAATTGCTCCACATTTCCCCAGCTCATCGCCAAGCGCATCACCCGTTCATACAATGGAATATAATCCTCCGACTTCGACATTTGAAAATCATGACTCCCCGGATTAGAAGTTAAAGCCAATAAAATCACCCATTTATCTTCAAATCTCAAAAAAGGTTCCACCGAATCATGCCCCATGTAAGGCGCCACCGTAATCGAATCAAAATCAAAACCACTCGAAGCAGGCTCAAAAAATGTCTGCGCATATTTATAAGCCGTATTCCCTATATCCCCCCGTTTCGCATCCGCGATGGTGAAAATCTCTTTGGGAATATAGTCCATGGTCTTTTGTAAACTTTCCCAGCCGCTAGGCCCCATGGCCTCATAAAACGCGATATTAGGTTTGTAAGCAACGGCATATTTTTCCGTGGCATCAATCACCGCCTTGTTAAACGCAAAAACAGGATCCGCTTCACTTAAAAAGGATTTGGGAATCAAACTAAGGTCCGTATCGAGGCCGACACATAAAAAGGAGCCCTTAGTTTCGATTTGCTTCACTAATTCGCTGGAATTCATGCAGATTTGGTTAAAGGGATTGTATTAATGACCAAATATCAATAATTTTGACACAAAATAAGGCCTTTCCAAAGCAAAAACAAAAGGAAATCGCCAATTGTCCTCATTATCTATGCAATTTAAAAGCCACGCACTCGCAGGAGTGATCGAATGTATTCCTACTAAATTTTTCGACGAACGAGGACATTTTTACGAGTCCTATAACCAGAATCTTTTTTCGGCCAACGGGATCTCAGAAAATTTTGTACAAGATAATTATTCCTTTTCAACCCCTGGCGTACTAAGAGGTCTACATTTTCAAAAAGACCCGCATGCCCAAGGCAAATTAGTCCGTTGCATGACCGGAAAAGTCATGGACGTCATCGTGGATTTAAGGAAAAGTTCAGCCACCTTTGGCCAGCATGCCAGCTTTATCCTCGACGCCGACCAAGGCAATATGCTCTACGTACCACCCGGATTCGCCCATGGATTTATCGCCCTAGAAGAAACCATTTTCGTATACAAATGCACGGATTTTTGGAATAAAGCTGCTGAATCAGGATTGCGTTGGAATGATCCACAATTAGGCATTCAATGGGGCGATATTCAGCCCATTGTATCCGAAAAGGACCAAATACTCCCATTATTCGATCCCAATGAAACTATATTTCAATAATATTTGATACCTTTGTCCCCAATGACTCGAAAGCTGATTTTATCAAGCCCATTGTTGGAAATAACCATCTCAAGGTTATGTCAAGAGCTCATTGAAAATCAAATCAACGGTATCGAAACGGTAATTCTAGGTTTACAACCGCGTGGCATCTATTTTGCCCAACGCATTCAGGCCGAATTGCAGAAACATAGCGAAACCGCCCCATTACTCGGAAAATTAGATGCGACGTTCTACCGCGACGACTTCAGACGCCGGGATGCATTAGCGCCTAATTCCACCGAAATACCTTTTCTTGTCGAAAATAAACGAGTAATATTAGTTGACGACGTCCTAGCGACCGGCCGCATGGTCCGCGCTGCAATGGATGCGCTAAATGCCTTTGGAAGACCCGCTAAAGTGGAACTTTGTGTCCTAATCGACCGCATATATAACCGGGATTTGCCTATTCACCCCGATTACGTAGGTAAAAGTGTAAATACCCTTCCCACTGAAAAAGTCTTGGTCGAATGGACCGAACAAGGTCATGAAACGGATAAAATTTGGTTAATTACTCAATGAGGTAAACTATGTTGAAATCGCCACACTTATTAGGAATCAAGGACTTAGATGCAGAATCGATCGAATTGATTGTTAAAACAGCCAAAGAATTCAAAGAGGTCCTCAACAGGCCCATCAAAAAAGTTCCTTCTTTGCGCGATGTGACCATTGCCAATGTTTTCTTCGAAAATTCCACCCGAACCCGATTATCCTTCGAATTAGCCGAAAAAAGACTTTCAGCCGACACGATTAATTTCTCCGCCTCCGGAAGCTCCGTCAAAAAAGGGGAAACACTTTTAGATACCGTCAATAATATCTTAGCCATGAAGGTCGACATGATCGTCATGCGCCACGCAAGCCCCGGAGCTCCTCATTATTTGGCAAAACATATTAAGGCTAACATCATCAACGCCGGCGACGGTACCCACGAACATCCGACACAAGCGCTCCTTGACACCTATTCCTTACGTGAAAAATTAGGGGATTTGGCAGGTAAAAAAATCGCCATCATCGGGGATATTCTACACTCGCGCGTGGCTTTGTCCAACATTTATGCCCTCAAAAAACAAGGTGCCGAAGTTCGTCTTTGTGGACCTAGTACCTTGATTCCGAAGCACATACAAAGTTTAGGTGTGGAAGTGTCTCATGATGTCAAAAGTACACTGGCTTGGTGCGATGCAGCGAATGTGCTGAGGATCCAGTTGGAACGCCAACAAATCAAATACTTCCCTAGTCTACGCGAATATGCCCAGTTTTTCGGTATCACGCGTCAAATGCTCGACGAATTACCCAAAGAAAT
>CANHCG010000198.1 GCA_947459055.1 Cytophagaceae bacterium
ACATCCGTATCATAATTGGATTGTTTGCCCTGAATCGCCATACATAAACGCTCAAATCCCATACCCGTATCCACATGTTTAGATGGCAAAGGAACCAAAGAACCATCGGCCATCCGCTCAAATTGCATGAATACATTATTCCAGATTTCAACCACCTGAGGATGATCAGCATTGACCAACGATTTTCCGTCTATCTTCGCTACCTCAGAAGCATCGCGTAAGTCGATGTGGATTTCAGAACATGGACCGCAAGGACCCGTTTCACCCATTTCCCAGAAATTATCTTTTTTATTTCCAAAAATGATTCGCTCTTCGCCGACAATCGCTTTCCAAATGTCAAAGGCCTCCTGATCAAACGGAACCCCATCTTTTTGATCTCCTTCAAAAACTGATACATAAATTCGATCTTTCGGTAATTTGAATACCTCGGTTAATAATTCCCAAGACCAAGTAAGCGCCTCTTGTTTAAAATAATCACCGAATGACCAGTTGCCCAACATCTCAAACATCGTATGATGATACGTATCAAAGCCCACATCCTCCAAGTCATTGTGCTTTCCCGAAACCCGCAAACACTTTTGAGTGTCCGCAATACGTTTCGAAGGCGGCGTTCCATTTCCGAGAAAAAAGTCCTTAAACTGAGCCATCCCCGAATTATTAAACAGGAGGGTAGGATCATTCTTAGCTACCAATGGGGCAGAAGGAACAATTAAATGGCCTTTTGATTTAAAAAAATCTAAAAATTGCTGGCGGATCTCTGAAGAGGTCATTGCGGTTTATTTTGTAAATTAATGGGTATATTCGAATGAACTTGATTATTTTTGATCAAACGAATTACAAAATTAGTTTTTTTATCCGAATTCTTAATTTCAATCCGTGGAATACGAAAAACAATATTATTCTATTTCTGAAGTCGCTGCGATTTTTAAGATCAATCCCTCCAAATTGCGTTATTGGGAAACTCAATTTCCACATCTATTGCCCAAACGCCTTTCTACAGGTGCCCGAAAATATACACCCGTCGATATCGAAAAAATCCGAACCTTAGTGGATTTAATTGATACCAAAGGAATGACCCTCGAGGGAGCAAAATTAGCATTAAATAGTCGGGGTACCGAAAAAAATCCGCATCAAACCGTAATAAATCAACTACTTGATATTCGACGAGGATTACAAGCGCTAAACGATGAAATAGCCTAATTTTCGACTAGATTGGCATCAAAATCATCTGCTATGTCAAGTCAATCCGAAGAAAAAATTTATCAAATTGCCCTATCGATTCTCCCTCAAATTGGCGTAGTTAATGCACGTCGATTAATTGCCCATCTCGGGTCCGCGAAACAAATTTTTCAGTCATCCGTCAATACCTTACAACGCATTCCCCACATCGGGCCTGTTCTATCGCAAGCTGTGCATGCAACGGGTATTCTAGAGGAAGCTGAAAAAATATGGTTATCCTGTCAGCAAGAGGGAATTCAAGTTCTATTTTATACGGATCTTGATTTTCCCCATCGCTTAAAGCAAATTTACGACGCCCCACTGGTTTTATATTGGCAGGGCTCTGTGGATTTAAATTCGGAACAAATTTTGGCTGTGGTGGGCACTAGAAAAGCCACGGAATATGGTAAGCAGGTATGCCGAACCGTTGTGCGAGAGGCGACGGCCCAACAAGTATTATTTGTTTCAGGACTCGCATATGGAATTGATATTTGTATGCATCAAAATTGTCTTGAGTTTCAGGTTCCCAACATCGCCGTGCTAGCAGGCGGATTTCATTGGATTTACCCTCCCAAACATCGGCGTTTTGTAGATAAAATACGTGAACATGGGGGAATTCTCTCTGAACATGCTGCCCATCAAAAGCCGGATGCACGTTTTTTTCCTCTTCGTAACCGCATTATTGCAGGTATGTCGGATGCAACCCTTGTTGTGGAAGCCGCTGAACGAGGAGGGGCCTTAATTACTGCCGATTATGCGAATAATTACCATCGGGAAGTTTTTGCTGTTCCGGGGAATTTGGAAAAGGTATTTTCAGAGGGTTGTAATTTGCTCATTCAAAAGCATAAAGCCTCTATTTTTACCACTTGGCAACATCTATGTGAAGAATTAAATTGGAATTCAGGAGATGCTATTCTTCGAAATAAAGGCTTGAATTGGAGTCGCTTTACCGGGGAAGAATCTGCCTTAATGGCTTTATTGCACCAAAAGGGTGAATTACCTCTCGATGAATTAGCCTGGAAATTGCAAAAAAGTATAAGCGAATTAGCTGTCCTCGTCTTAAACCTTGAATTTCAAGGGATGATTAAATCACTTCCAGGGCACCGCTATGCGCTGAAATAATTATTTACGCCACTCGCTAGGGTTCGTCCGCCAATCCTGTAAAGTAACTAATTGCGTATCCGACACATAGTTTAGTTTGACCGCTTCGTCGATTAATACGTCATAATTACTCAAAGAATAAAATGGAATGCCTGCAGCCTTGAAATTTTGTACAGAAATCTCGAAACCATAGGTAAAAATGGCCACCATCCCCATTACCTGTGCTCCTAATTGAACCAAGGCTTCGGCCGCTTTAAGGGAACTTCCCCCAGTTGAAATCAAATCTTCGATAAGTACGACTTTTTGACCAGGCTCTATTTTTCCCTCAATTTGATTCCCCATACCATGTTTTTTAGGTTCCGGCCGAACATAACAAAAAGGTAAGTCTAAATAATCCGCGACCAAGGCACCTTGGGCAATTCCCGCTGTGGCCACACCAGCAATGATATCAACATCACTAAAATAGGCCTTAACAGCTGCTGAAAGGTGGTTTTTGATATGTGTTCTTACCTCAGGGAAGGATAAAGAGATGCGGTTGTCACAATAGATGGGAGAATTCCATCCAGAAGCCCAGGTAAACGGTTGATCGGGACGTAATTGAATGGCTTTGATGCTTAAAAGGTGTTGGGCTACTTCTTGTTGTATCGTTAAATTCTCCATAATTATTGTTTCAAGATATATCTGACAAATTTACTTTATTCAGATTATCTTTCATTATTTAATTCTAATTTTGCCAAAATTAATTGAGAATTTTCCCGCATGATAATTTTTATAAACGATCGTCCCATTCGCATTACAAATCAGAAGAAAAAGGATCAATTGTCCCATTTAGAGGATTTTGATGTGATTATCGATGCTCGTTTAAAGCCAGTGAAAACCAAGGAATTCAAAGGTCATACCTGTTTATTGAATTTAACCCTGGATCATATGGCCAAGATTATCGAAGAACTGCATAAGAAAAACGAAACGGATTTTCATTCGCTCTATATTATCGTAGATAATAAAAAAGCGTTTAAACAGAAGATTATCAGTTTATACTCCCTTGTAGAAGCTGCCGGAGGACTCGTTCAAAATTCGGAAGGCCAATTTCTTTGGATTTACCGCCTAGGAAAATGGGATTTACCAAAAGGTAAATTGGAAAAAAATGAATCGTTTAAATTTGCCGCTGTTCGAGAAGTTGAAGAAGAATGCAACGTAAAAGCAGAATTACAATCTAAATTATGTACCACCTACCACACCTATACGCATAAAAACCAGCGAGTTTTAAAGCGGACGAAATGGTATATGATGCATACTAGCCAAAAAGGAAAGCTAATCGCACAAACCGAAGAAAATATTGAGAAAGTAGAATGGCTAACGAAAACCCAAATGAGTAAAAATGCCATTACGGACACCTATAGCTCGATCCGCTATGTAATCCAACGGTTTTCCATGCTCCAAATCCCCACCAAAGTCTAATCCACTAGGGACTCACATTTTTTTAGGCAATTGATTTCATCTAAATGCCTTCCAATGCATAAGGTAAATATTGATCAATCGAACTACCGTATCGATGTAAATCGCGAATGATCGTTGAACTGATCGGCGCCAAATGCGGGGAAGTAATTAAGAATACAGTTTCCAAGGCAGGGTTTATGTGACGATTTACTTGTGAAATCGAATTCTCATATTCAAAATCAGTGGTATTTCGTAAACCCCGAATGATGAATTTAGCACCTACTTCTTTCGCCACATTCGCCGTTAAATCTTGATAACTAACCACTCTGACAGGTTTTCCTTTAAATGTATCTTCGATGCAAGATTTGATTTTTTCCAAATCAAAATACCGAGCCTTACTCGAATTTTGTCCAATCCCGATTACAACTTCATCGAATAAAGCCAAAGCCCGAAGAACGATATCCTCATGACCTTTAGTGAATGGATCAAACGATCCCGGGAAAAATGCTATTTTAGAGTTGTTCATGAGCTAAATGAAATATGATATTCTTGTAATTCGGCTACTAGTTTTTCATTTGACGACTCAGGTCCTGTCACGTGTATTTTTTGAGGATCCCAAGTAAAATCAAAAGCCTCCCGAATGGAATGCAAATAAAAGGCTAATTCAATGCCCGATTGGTATTCAAATACATTGTTGATTTGTAAGGTGTAATCCTTGA
>CANHCG010000199.1 GCA_947459055.1 Cytophagaceae bacterium
CCCCGCACCGCTGATGATACTGGGATCAAACCCGGGAAAGTAAGTAAGCTCCAAATTATTATCCCAAAAACCGCTCCATCATACGAGCGGTTTTTTTTTGACCAAAAATCAATGATGGCCCAAGAATAAATAGGACTATCGCCTTAGAACCAGCTTTAAACGAGATGAATCGACGCATGCTGCGTCTCAAACTTTGGCAAACCTACAGGATTGCATCCGGCCTTAGGACTATCGCATTCGGACTCTTTTCACTATATTTGCCCCATGACAATCCTCTACATCATTCTTGCAATTTTTGCCGGAGCTGGCGCAACCTACCTCCTATTCCAAGGCAAAATAACCCTTCTAACGAGCCAATTGGCCCAATTGAGCAATATTCAGGCCAAAGCTGAGGCACTAGAACAAGAAAATAAAATGATGTTCGGGAAATTATCATCCCTCGAAGGACAAAACGAAACCCTCAAAACCACCGTCGAAAGCCAAAAAGGTGACGAAGAAAAACTTCGAAAAATACTCATCGACATCAGCAACGAATCCGTACTCAAACAAGGAAAAATGCTGAGTGACCAACAACAAGTGAAACTCAACGACGTCCTAAATCCACTCAAAGAAAAAATAAAAGAATTCGAAGACAAAGTAAATAACGGACAAAAGTCCAACTTCGAACAAAATACAGCACTCCTCGAGCAAATCAAAAACCTAACCCAACTCAACCAAACCGTCACCCAAAAAACCGAAGACCTCACCAACGCCCTCAAAGGATCCAACAAATCCCAAGGAAACTGGGGTGAAATGATTCTTGAACGCGTTTTGGAAAGCTCAGGCCTCAAAAAAGGCATGGAATACGAAACCCAATTCGTTACCCAAAACAACATCAACGAAACCATCCGTCCCGATGCCGTCATCTTTTTACCCGACCAAAAAAATATCATCATCGACTCCAAAGTTTCATTAGTCGCCTATGAACGCTATACCAGCGCTTCAGAAGGCAGCCAAGAAAAAGAACAAGCCCTGAAAGAACATATCGAATCCCTTAAAAACCACATTAAATTACTCTCCGCCAAAGATTACCACACCGGACTAAACCTCAATAGCCCAGATTTTACCCTATTATTTATCCCCATCGAATCTGGTTTTGTAGCCACCGTAAGTCAAGATACAAGTTTGTTCAACTTCGCTTGGGATAAAAAAATCGTACTTGTATCCCCTTCTACCCTATTGGCGACATTACGTACCATCGCTTCCGTTTGGAAAACAGAATATCAAACACGGAATGCCATTGAAATCGCCCGACAAGCCGGCGAAATGCTAGATAAATTCTCCGCATTTACACATGACTTGGAGGATGTAGGAAAACATTTAAAACGTGCCGAAGATGCACAAAACAATGCGTTAAACAAACTCAGCACAGGAAAAGGGAATCTAGTGGGCCGCGCAGAAAAACTCGCGAAATTAGGCGTTAAATCCAGTAAAAAAATCAACCCAAACCTCATTCATGACCACGAACCCGAGGACGAATCGACAGATGAATAGGTAAATTGCTCTGGCAATCATTCTGCTTTATCAATCATTCTGCTTTGTCAATCATCCTGATTTGTCAATCAACATGCTTTGTCAATCCTTGCAGGTTTGACAAAGCTAAATACCAGTAAAGTTCAAAAAATAGACCCAATCGAAAAAAAAACTTAAAGAAAAAACCCATTATCAAACCCGTAAGGATTGACAATGGGTTAGCCTCTGACCTAAAAAAATCAAGCTTTCTTCAAAAATTCTGTCCGCAACACCATCACCGACTTCTCCACTTTCCCCTCGATCTCATCCGAATCTTCGGTCAACCGAATATTCTTCACCATCGTTCCCCGCTTTATCACACCCGAAGACCCACGCACCTTTAAATCTTTAATTACCGTAACCGAATCTCCCTCTTTTAATAGGGCACCATTGCTGTCGCGAACAACTAATTCTTTATCCTCATCCATTTAAATCTGTCGTTTTTGGTAAAACAAGAAAAGGGTAAATCTATTTATCCCAGCCCCGTTTGTTATTTCTAAATCCTAATAAGCGCTGCGCCAAATCCGGCCGCTTTAAATGCGTCAAGCGATTCCGAATCCAATCCTTATATTCCGCCTTATACCAGAAAAAATACTTATTTTGATTTTGTTTTTCCTCCCTCGTTTTAGCCGTTTTTATAGGTTGTAAGGTATAAGGGTGAACCCCCGAATAATAAATCACCTCCGCCACTGTCATTGGGGTAGGCGTAAAATCTTGCACTTGCTCTAAATGAAATCCCAAATCCTTCGTTTCCGCCGCTAAATTGGCCATATCCTCCTCTTCACAACCTGGATGTGACGAGATAAAATAGGGAACTAATGGTTGTTTCAAACCAAATTTGGCCGAAATCTCATCGTATTTCTTCTTAAACGCATGAAAATATTTAAACGAAGGTTTTCGCATCACCTTCAAGGTAGCATCCGATGTATGCTCTGGTGCCACTTTTAAACGGCCCGACACATGCCGTGTAATCAATTGCTCCATGTATTCATCATGGTTCCCATCTTGATTATTCTTATTAAAATCATCTACCAATAAATCATAACGAACTCCAGATCCCACAAAGGCCTTTTTAATCGCCGGCAATGCATCCACTTTCCGATAAATATCCGTTAATGGCTTATGTGATGTATCCAAATTGTTACAAATCACCGGGTGAATACAACTCGGACTCACGCAACGCGCACAAATCGACTCATCTTTCCCCTTCATCTTATACATATTCGCCGATGGACCTCCTAAATCCGAAATATAGCCCTTAAAATCAGGCTGTTTCGTGATTTGTTCCACCTCTTTCATAATCGACTTTTCACTCCGAGACGCAATAAACTTACCCTGATGCGCCGAGATCGTACAAAAACTACAACCACCAAAACACCCTCGGTGCATATTCACCGAAAACTTAATCATTTCAAAAGCTGGAATCGGACCACGCTTCCGATATTTCGGATGCGGCATTCGCGTATAGGGCAAATCAAAGGATTTATCCATTTCTACTTCCTCCATTGTCTTAAATGGCGGATTAATGACTAAAAGCTCTTCGCCTACTCGTTGGGTTATCCGATTCGCTTGCCATTTATTGGACTCCACCTCCACAATTTTAAAATTGGACGCATATTTAATTTTATCCTCCAAACATACCTCATGGCTAGCTAATTCAACCGTCTCCCAAGTTTCCACAACTGGCAAGGCTTCCGATGCCGATTGCAAAAAGGCTACCTGAGGAATATGTGTCAAGTCTCTCAGCGAACGTCCCTCTTTCACCCCCTTCATGATGTCACGCAGAGGTTGTTCTCCCATGCCATAAACCAACATATCCGCGCCCGAATCAACCAATATCGACGGAAACAAACGATCCGCCCAATAATCATAATGCGTCACCCGACGCAAGGAGGCCTCAATACCTCCGATTAACACAGGTACATCCGGAAACAATTCCTTTAAAATCTTCGTATATACCGTCGTGGCATAATCAGGCCGAAAGCCTGCTTCGCCTCCAGGCGTATAGGAATCATTGGATCGCAAACGTTTATTCGCCGTGTAATGATTCACCATCGAATCCATACATCCCGCCGTCACTCCGAAAAAATATTTGGGTTTGCCTAATTTTTTAAAATCTCGTAAATCGTCCTTCCAGTTCGGCTGCGCAACAATCCCTACCTTCAAGCCCTCACTCTCCATAATCCGGCCAATCACCGCTGTCCCAAAAGCAGGATGGTCCACATAGGCATCTCCTGAAATCAGAATTACGTCCAGTTCATCCCAACCACGCTTTTCTACTTCCTTTTTCGTTAAGGGCAACCAGTCAGTTATCGGTCTTTCTTCCATCCCGCAAATTTAATTGAAAAACGGGGCTTTACCTATTTCGCAAGTTTTGCTTTTAAATAATTGGCCGTAGCATTAAAAACCTTTATCGTATTGGAAAACTTCATCCAATGATGTGTATCATCTACAATCACCATGGTCTCTATCGGCACCTTTTTCTTCACCAATCGATTCACCATATCAATACTTTGACTAAAGGGCACATTTCGATCATCATCTGCATGAATAAATAAAGCCGGAGAAGTCCAAGTAGCCACCGCAGAAACGGGTGATGAACGATACGATAGATTGGCCGCCCAATCAGCATCTGGTGCCTTATGCAAATCATCTGAGGGCTCCTCCGCTTTCATTTGATTCGCCCAATCATGCACTCCATGTATATCTACCCCCGCAGCAAATAATTTCGAATCCCGAGCTAAACCCAAGGCCGTTAAATATCCGCCATAAGACCCCCCGTATAAACCGATTTTTTTGGGGTCAACAAAGGATTGTTGTGCCAACCACTCCCCTGCCGCCTTAATATCCAAATATTCCGAAGCCCCTAATGGACCCGCTGCCTTCGGATGTTGAAACTCATAGCC
>CANHCG010000200.1 GCA_947459055.1 Cytophagaceae bacterium
ATGGTTTGGGCTTATTCTGTCTCTAATTTTTCTAAGATACTCATTAAATCTGTAAAATCTCGAAAGCCTGGCCGCTCCTCTTTTCCTGCTTGCAAGCCAATACCCAAAATAGAACTCTGTTCAATCCACTCCTCTAAATCCTCATCAGGGATATCCAATCCTACCAAAACCGGATATTTCGCTGCCCATATTTCGACGGAAGCCTCCATACCTGTGAGTGAATCTTGGTCGTTCCCGACTAATAAAAATTGTTTTACATAAGGCCCCGCGGATACAAATAAGGCCGGTAAATTATCGGTATCAATGTTAACACGAAGGATTTTAGGAATATCAATCGAGGCTATGGCTTCTAAATGAACGGAGGAATCAATTTCCAAGACGTCCGGCTGAAATACCCGACAAAGTTCAATAATTTCATCGGCCGAACAACCACAAGCCTCCCCCACGATTTCCACGCCGGCTAACCAATTTCGGATTTCAGTGAATTTTTCAACGGTCATCTCAGCCATCGGAAAACCCAACCAATCCACGCCCATTCCTGCGCAATACCGAGCATCAGATAAATTCTCAATCCCGGAAACTTTTACACGTGTCTTTAGCATATCATAAAATGATTTCAAAATTAAGCTTTAAGGCCGTAAATACCAAGATTGTTCGGCAATTGGTCAAATAAATATTACCTTGCGTAAATTTTCGTCAGGCCTTGAACCTGAGCAGCAAATATGGAATCAAAAGGACGCGTTTTAGTCGCTATGAGCGGCGGCATCGACAGCTCGGTCGCAGCTGTTTTACTACATGAACAAGGATACGAGGTCATCGGCATGACCATGAAAACCTGGGACTATGCCAGTTCGGGGGGTACTAAAAAAGAAACAGGCTGCTGTTCGCTCGATTCGATCAATGACGCTCGTCACATCGCCGTTTCCTTAGGTTTTCCCCATTATATTTTGGACATCCGTGAGGAATTTGGAGATTCTGTGATTGATTACTTTACCTCTGAATACATCGAGGGCCGCACACCGAACCCATGTGTGATGTGCAATACCCATATAAAATGGGATGCATTACTCAAGCGCGCGGACCAATTAGGTTGTGAGTTCATCGCCACCGGCCACTATGCTCAAATTCGCCAAGAAAATGATCGATATATCATTTCCAAGGGTGTCGATGCGAAAAAAGATCAAAGTTATGTGCTTTGGGGCGTGTCCCAAGCGAGTTTGGCCCGGACGATTTTACCGCTTGGCCATTTAACCAAAGAGCGGATTCGCGAAATGGCCACGGAGCGTGGATTTGTGGATTTAGTGAATAAGTCGGAGAGTTATGAAATCTGTTTTGTGCCAGATAATGATTACCGTGGCTTCTTGAAGCGTCGGGTTCCCGAGCTAGAAGAGCAAGTGAAAGGTGGAAATTTTGTGGACATCGAAGGCAAGGTCATCGGTAAACACGAGGGTTATCCTTTTTATACGGTGGGCCAGCGCAAGGGGCTCGGGAAAGCTTTTGGATATCCCGCCTTTGTGATTGAAATTCGAAAAGAAACGAATGAAGTGGTGATCGGCCCCGTGGAAGATTTAAATCGGACAGGCATGTATGTAGGCCAATTAAACCTCCAAAAATATGCCGAAATCCCTGCTGGAGGCCTAGAAACCATCACCAAAGTTCGCTATAAAGACGCAGGTACGGAGGCACAAATCGAGCAAATTGATGGAAAAATCAAGGTCGAATTCCATGAAGATGTCAGTGGCATCGCACCAGGCCAAGCAGCTGTTTTTTATGAAGGAGATGATGTCGTGGGTGGTGGTTGGATTTTAAAATCCTTTCAAAAAGGCAGTGTATTCGAACAATACCGCAGCCTAGAAACTACATAGGCGGGAAGACATCTCCTTTACCTAATTTCACTTTGATGCGGGGCATTTGAATGACTTCCATGTCATAAATGCGTGCCCCATCGATTTTAAAGCGCAGCGCGGTTTGTTCCGAATGAAATCCGTGCTGACCCGCCGCCCCTGGATTTAAAAAAAGCATATTTCGGCGATTCAAATCCCGCTTCACTTGCAAAATATGTGAATGACCACAAATAAAGATGTTAGGAATGCCTTTTGAAAAGGTTTCCAAGGCATCTGGCTTATAGGAAGAAGGTGCTCCAGCAATATGAGTCATGGCAACCGTCACTTTTTCACAGGTAAATCGTTCAATTTTAGGGTACATGTTGCGAATCGTCCGGTCATCAATATTTCCATAGACTCCCATCACCGGTTTACCATAACTGGCCAAGGTATCTGCCACAGCGACCGAACCCCAATCGCCTCCATGCCAAAACTGGTCACAATACTCCAAATGCTCCTCCAAACGAGGATCTAAAAAACTATGCGTATCCGACAATACGAGAATTTTTTGCATGAATTATTCCGCAGACTTGGTTTGTAAAGAAATTAATAGATTTTGTTTGATGAGTGAATTCGCTTGCCACGCGGCATGCTGCTCCTTATACTGCTGCTTCTTTTCCTGCGTAATGATAGGCGATGAACTCACCCAGGCGGGCGAACCAGCATCTTTCCAAGCCGAATACCAAAAAGAAGCGACCCGATGAGCGGAGGTTAACATTCGTTGCTCAACTGATTTACCTAAACGATCCCCATAAGCCTGAATAAATTCTTTAGTAAAATACCGTTGTTTACGGCCATAGCGCTCCACCATCATATATACTTTGTCATCGCCCATACGGCTACGTATTTCCTTTTCAGCAGCAAAAACCTCGGGCAACATCGCATGGGATTCCGCCAAAATCTGAAAAATAAAATCTTGTGGTTGTTTGATATAGGTTAATGGTTGATTTTGGTGCAATTGATAACCCGATAAAAACTGCTCAGGAACTAAACTTTCCCAAAGGACATGGAGCCCCTTTTGATCCGTTAATTGGCCATCGTGATTC
Source organism: Cytophagaceae bacterium (assembly GCA_947459055.1). GTDB lineage: Bacteria > Bacteroidota > Bacteroidia > Cytophagales > Spirosomataceae > Aquirufa. Next base: position 2,930 of record CANHCG010000200.1, read on the forward strand.
TTCGTCGTATGCAAAGGCACATGCGCATCCGCCACATAATGCCCTAAATCTGCCGCATAAAACAAAACAGAATCAGGCATATTTGCCTTAAAAGCATGAACCAAACGACCATAGACCCGATTCACTTCCCAGGGTACTAAACCCTCTTTACGCAAACTATCAATCGTGTATTTTTTCACTGCTTGAGCAAAATCATGTGGAATATCCGTTTTGTAATTCGGGCCAAATACCTCGGCATCCATGTCCAAATAATGTTTGACATCTTCGGTTTTATCGTCTTTTCGACGCACATCGGGACGAACGGAATTTTGTACGAGGTAGTCTTGATTTGCAAAGAAATACAAACCTAGGTCGGTGGGCAATTGATGAATCGATACTTGTTGGAGTGTTTTATGCGCCAAAAAGCCCCAGGAGGAAAGCCCCATGAACCCAATGATCATGCTTAGCAAGAGGTAAACTTTTTTATTTCCCTTCTTGAATAAAATTCGTCGGTGTTTTTCCATATTGTTTTTTAAATGCACGCGCAAAATAGGCGGGATCATTAAATCCGACCTGATACGCAATTTCTGAGATATTAAATGTAGAGGTTTCCAATAACAATTTGGCTTGTTGCAAGCGAATCGATCGAATAAATTCATTCCCGGCTAGCGAAGTTAAATTCTTCAATTTTCGATACAACTGCATTTTACTCATGTCCAATCCATTTTCCAAATCCTCGACTGCTAAATCGGGATTCGATAAATGTGCGATGATAAAGGCCGTGGCTTTTTGCAAAAATTCGTCTTCAAAGACGGGTAATTTACCGGTCTGTAATTCTTGCTGGACCACCTGTTTCTGCCAGTTTTTCCGCAAGCGATCCTTGGCTTCCAACAGTGTATTCACCCGAATTTCCAACAAATCCGCATTAAACGGTTTACTCACAAAATCATCCGCTCCCGCTTGCATCCCTTCAATTTGGCTTTCCTGTGATCCTTTGGAAGTTAAAATGACAATCGGAATATGATTCGTTTTAGGGTTATTTCGCAAAGCCCGACATAAATTAATCCCGCTCATCCCAGGCATCATCCAATCGGTTATCACGACATCTGGAATATAGGTCAGCGCTAGTTCAAGGGCATCCTCCCCGCGTTCCGCCTCGATAATTTGGAAGCGTTTTGAAAAAATTTCCCCAACAAATTTGCGCAGTTCGGTATGGTCATCCACAATCAGTAAAATTTGTTTTTCCTGCTCAATTTTATCGACCGATTGATTGGATAAAATTTGCTCCGCTCGAATCTCACGCACAGGTTGCTGAATCCATTCCGGATCAAAATCGCTTTGTCGAACCGGAAAATCCATCCAAAATTCACTTCCTTTCCCCAAGTTGCTAGTCACCCCTATCTCGCCCCGATGCAAGTGCATCAATTCTTTACATAAGGACAAACCAACCCCCGTACCGACCACATTCATCGACTCTGGAATTTGATAAAAACGATCAAAAATATGCGGTAAATGCTCCTTCGAAATACCTTTACCTG
>CANHCG010000201.1 GCA_947459055.1 Cytophagaceae bacterium
AATGGATCATATTCAGCCACAAAGCGAACATAATTCTCAGAAAAACCCTCCATCATCCCATTAGAATGAGATTCTTCAAACAATACGTGACCGGTCCGGCCGATTAGACCCTCATAAAATTCACGACGTTTTTTTTCCGATAAAATATGTAACATTTTAGAACGTTCTGATTTTTTAGACCCGTCCACCTTAGGCTGTATATCCACTGCATAGGTGTTTGGTCGCTCAGAATAAGGAAAAACGTGCAAATAAGCAATGTCTAATTCCTGTAAAAAAGAATAGGTTTCTAAAAACAAGGTATCCGTTTCTCCGGGATGACCTACGATGACATCGACACCAATACAAGCCTGTGGCATTAATTGACGAATTAACTCAACTCGTTCTTGATATAATTCCCGCTGATACCTACGTTTCATCAAACGCAAAACTGCATTTGAACCTGATTGCAGAGGAATATGAAAATGAGGTACAAACCGTTCGGACTTCGCTAAAAATTGAATCATTTCCTGATGAAGCAAATTAGGTTCAATCGACGAAATCCGATACCGTTCAATCCCCCCATGCACTTCTAATGCTTGAATCAATTCAAAAAAACTTTCTCTTCGAGAACCGTGCTGGATACCAAAATCCCCAATATTAACCCCCGTCAATACAATTTCCTTAACCCCTTTAGCCGCAATTTCATCCACTAATCCTAAAACCTTTTCTATGCTATCTGACCGACTTTGCCCCCTTGCTAAAGGTATCGTACAATAAGAGCAGGGATAGTCACAACCATCTTGCACTTTTAAAAAAGTACGTGTCCGATCATTTACCGAATAAGAGGCATGATAATCCAAATCATAACGAATTTCTGAGGCAATTAATTTAGGCAAGGATTTCTCCGTTCTTGTTAAATAGGGTAGGATAAGGGTGGGTAATTGAAATTTTTCATTAGCACCCAAAACCAAATCAACGCCGGGGATGGCTGAAATTTCTTCAGGCTTCAATTGGGCGTAACAACCAATCACCACCACAATGGCATTTGGATTGACTTTTTTTGCCTCGCGTACCACTTTTTTGCATTTCTTATCCGCCTGCTCGGTCACCGAACACGTATTAATTACAAATAGATCTGGCGTTTCCTGAAACTCTACCCGTTCAAAATCCATTGACTGAAGTGAACGTGCTATCGAGCTGGATTCCGCAAAATTCAATTTACAACCTAAGGTATAAAATGCTACTTTCTTCATTCCTCTCAAATATGAGCACAAAGGTAAAACAAAAATGGCGGGAAAACCCGCCATTTTTGATCATAAAAGTATATAAATGCAAGATAAAAATATTAAAGCTTAGCTGTTTTCACTGTTTTGATGATACGAGCGGCAACTTTATATGGATCTGCGGCTGAGTTTGGACGACGATCTTCTAACCAACCTTTCCATCCTTTTTCAACAGCTGCAATAGGAATACGAATCGATGCGCCACGATCAGAAATTCCATAAGAGAAATCATGAATCGAAGCCGTTTCGTGCTTACCTGTCAAGCGCAAATGGTTATCCGCTCCATAAACCTCAATATGCTCTTTTACGAACGGAGCAAATGATTGACAAATTGTATCATAAATATCTTTGTTTCCAGCTGTACGTAGGGCAGTATTAGAGAAGTTGGCATGCATCCCTGATCCATTCCAGTCTAATTCGCCCAAAGGCTTACAATGCCAATTCACAGCTACCCCATATTTCTCCCCTAAACGCTCCAATAGATAACGACCCAACCAGATTTCATCACCTGCTTGTTTTGCACCTTTTGCAAACATTTGGAATTCCCACTGACCCGCTGCTACCTCCGCATTTATTCCTTCAATATTTAAACCAGCATCAATACACAAATCCATGTGCTCTTCAATAATTTCACGTCCAAACGCATTTTTTGCTCCAACGGAACAGTAATAAGGACCTTGAGGACCTGGGTATCCATTTGCTGGGAAACCTAAAGGCTTATTTGTTTCTGGATCCCATAAAAAATATTCTTGCTCAAAACCAAACCAGAAATCATTATCATCATCGTCAATCGTCGCACGACCATTAGTCTCATGCGGTGTACCATCGGCATTTAACACCTCACACATAACCAAATAACCATTTTTACGCGCTGGATCTGGACAAACATAAACAGGCTTCAATAAACAATCGGAAGAACCACCTTCTGCCTGCTGGGTAGATGAACCATCAAAAGACCACATATCAAGGTCTTCTAATTTTCCACTAAAATTATTCTCGATTTTTGTCTTAGAACGCAAACTTTGGGTAGGCTTATAACCATCTAACCAAATGTACTCCAATTTTGATTTTGCCATGATATTTCAACTAGGTTATGTGATAAAAATACTTTTTCTGTGATTTACGTAGCAAAAATAAACCACTTTTTTAAAAAAACAATAATTTGTTGACCAAAATTCGCAAAAATCAAACCTCTATTTTGGAATTTTCACAAAAATCCTTTTAAAATATTGAAAAATCGAAATTAAAATACGATTAATGCAATTTTTAATACGCACGAAAATCGTTATTTTTACCTATTCGTTCATTTATCCTTTTATATATGGCTATTACTCGATTTAAAGCATTAGAATTAGCTCAGCAGCGATCCACTGCCCATGTAAAATTACCTACTGAAAAAGTGACTGATTACTATGGCAATATGACATTTAGTGATGAAGAAATGAGATCACTTTTATCGCCAGAAGCTTATTTAAAAATCAATACAGCGATTCAAACTGGATCGAAAATCGATCGAGATGCGGCTGATGAAGTAGCAGCAGCGATGAAATCTTGGGCCATATCGAAAGGGGCCACGCACTACACGCACTGGTTTCAGCCATTGACTGGAACTACTGCTGAAAAACATGATTCTTTTTTTGATATCGATATAAAATCAGGTAAGGCCGTTGAGAAATTTAAAGGTTCAGCTTTAGTACAACAAGAGCCTGATGCCTCATCTTTCCCAAATGGAGGTATTCGATCTACCTTCGAAGCCCGCGGATACACCGGTTGGGATCCTTCATCACCAGCCTTCATTATGGAAAATGCGGCAGGTACGGCGACTTTATGTATCCCATCGGTTTTTGTATCCTATACGGGTGAAGCATTGGATTATAAAACGCCTTTATTGAAGTCAATTGAATTAATTGACAAAGCTGCGACCGCTGTAATTAAGGAATTTTTTAATCGGGATGTTAATAAGGTTATTCCAACGGTAGGTATCGAACAGGAATATTTTTTAGTTGACGAGGCCTTATTCAATGCCCGTCCTGATTTGGTCATGGCAGGAAGAACGGTTTTTGGACATGCTCCTGCCAAGGGCCAGCAGTTAGAAGATCATTATTTTGGATCTATTCCTACGCGCGTTAATTCATTCATGGTTGATTTTGAAATCGAGGCCTTAAAATTAGGCATGCCTGTTCGCACACGTCACAATGAGGTGGCTCCGGCTCAATTTGAAGTGGCACCCACATTTGAGGAAGCGAATTTAGCTTGTGATCACAATGCCTTGTTAATGGATTTAATGTCCAAAGTGGCTTCCAAACATAAATTAAAAGTGCTTTTCCACGAAAAACCGTTCGCGGGAATCAATGGATCGGGTAAGCATAACAACTGGGCATTGGCCACAGATTCAGGTATTAATTTATTAGCGCCATCTTCTAAACCTAAAGAGAATCTTCGTTTTCTTTCCTTTTTTGTTAATGTAATCAAAGCGGTAAATGATCGTGCTGATTTGCTGCGCGCATCGATTGCCTCAGCTGGAAACGAACATCGCTTAGGCGCGAATGAGGCTCCTCCAGCCATTGTATCAGCCTTTTTGGGTTCGACGATGAGTCAGGTATTGGATGATTTAGAAAACATGAGTGAATTGGATGAGATTCAATTAGAGAAAGGGGATAATGTCTATTTGAAATTAGGTATTAATAAAATCCCTTCTTTAATCTTAGATAATACAGATCGTAATCGTACTTCTCCATTTGCCTTTACTGGAAATAAATTTGAATTCCGAGCTGTTGGTTCTTCTGCTAATTCAGCGGCCCCGATGACAATTTTGAATACAATTGTCGCAGACCAATTGATTAAATTCCGCAAGGACGTTGAAGCTATTTTGGAAAAGGGAGTGAAGAAGGAATTAGCCATAATGGAGGTATTGAAATCCTATGTGAAAGATTCCAAAAAGATTCGTTTTGAAGGGAATGGTTACTCAGACGAATGGGTCCAAGAAGCAGAAAAGCGAGGTTTGTCGAATTTAAAAACTACACCAGAGGCCTTGGCTGTATACGGTAGACCTGAATCCATTGAATTATTTACCAAATATGGCATATATTCAAAAGAGGAAATGCATGCGAGACATGAAATAGAATTGGAAAATTATGTCAAAAAAATCCAAATCGAATCGCGTGTGATCGGGGATATGG
>CANHCG010000202.1 GCA_947459055.1 Cytophagaceae bacterium
ATTCAGCTCGAAAAGAAAGGCATTCATCGGCATCAAGTCTTTTATTCGGCATCGCACACCCATTCGAGTATTGGGGGGTGGGGACCTGGGTTTATCGGGGAGCAATTTGCTGGACCACCGAACCCAAGTATCAATCTATGGCTAGTCCAACAAATTTCCAATGCTGTTACCTCCGCGATCGCTGACCTAAAACCCGCTCAGATTGGACATGGTTATTTTGATGCGGCAGCCTATACGCGCAACAGGCTGATTGGAGAAACCGGTACAAAGAATAATGAGTTTAATTTTATTTCAATCCAACAAAAAAGTGGTCGAAAGGCTGTTATCGGGTCTTTTGGAGCACATGCCACTACAATTGGGGCCGAAAATATGCAATTTAGCGCCGATTATCCGGGCTATTGGCAGCGTAAAATGGAACAAGGCTCGGTGGACCTTGCTATTTTTTGTGGGGGCTCAGTCGGTAGTCAAAGTCCCTCCGGTAAAGGAGAAGGATTTGATAAACCTAAATACATTGGGGAATCGTTGGCAGATAGCCTGTCGAATCACATCAAAAATGTGGCACTCACCGATAAAATTAGTCTATCTAGTATGAGTTTGAAAATGGATCTGCCAGATTACCATATACGGTTAACGACGCGTGTGCATTTAACAACTTGGCTTAGCAAAAAACTAATGCCTTTGCCGGAACATGTATATTTGCAAGTCATTAAGTTAGGAAACCTGATTTGGCTGACGACGCCTTGTGACTTCAGCGGAGAATTTGCCCGTCAATTAAAAGACGGCCTAGCTACCAAAGGTTTTCAAACTAATGTCACCAGCTTCAATGGCAGTTATGTAGGGTATATTATTCCTGGGAAATATTTTTATCTCGATGCCTATGAGCCGAAAACGATGGGTTGGTTCGGACCTAACATGGGGGAATATACGTTTGAATTAATGCGTCATTTGACCGAAAAGATCACCCAGCCTATTCCATGATTTGATTAAAGATTTTAGAATATATCGGAATATATTTATACGAAAAGAGCTCGGAAATGACCGAGCTCTTTTTGAAATATTTGGAGAAATATGGAATCTTTATTTTAGCTAATGCTAGATTAAAGTGTTTTTGAATTGATTTTAGGATTGTTTACAATTTTGGCTCCCAACCTTTTTCATATTCCCGGCCCCAAAGCTTCATCCCATCTTTGTCCAAAATATGGCCATCGGCTGGATTTACTTGGAATGATTTTCCGATTCGGTAGGAAATATTTGCATAATGGCACATCATTTGGCTGATGGCACCTTCTTCGATTGGCGAGTTTAATTTCGTTTCCGTTCCACGAATCACATTGAAGAAATTCGCCACATGGGTATCTGTCATGTCGCCTCCGCCGCCAAGTGTATTTCCGGCTTCGGATCCGCTCGACTTGCTATCTTTGATTTTCTTTCCACTTCGGTCAAAAAGCGTATAACCTTCCCGGTTAACGAAAACTGTACCTTCGCTACCATAAATCACGGTACCCCGGTCACTTCCGTAGGTTTTGTAGCCGGCGCGACTTTTGCCATCCCACTGGATCACCTTGTTTTCAGGGAAACGGAAAGTGGCTTCCATGGTGTCGTACATGGTCCAGCCGTCATTTTTGAAATGCCTTTTGGCCGCTTCTACCTCCACTTGATTCGGGTATTTTACCTGCAAAGCCCAACGAGCCACGTCCAATTCATGCGTTGCATTATTTCCCGTTTCACCCGTTCCCCAATGCCAGCCATACCAATGCCAATTATAGTCCCAGGTTTCAGAAGTATACTCCCGATGAGGCGCCGGGCCTTGCCATAAATTCCAATCCAAACCTTCTGGGATCGGAGCCTTTTTTTCATGGGGCACCTCGCCGCGATTGTTGGAATAAAAAGCCACCGCTTTATACACCTCGCCAATCGCGCCTTTATGTATTTCTGAAATGATTTCTTGGGATTCTTTGGCAGAGCGTTGTTGGTTTCCCATTTGAACTACTTTGCCATATTTTTTCTGGAAAGCAACAAGCAATTCGCCTTCGCGAGGATTTTGGCTGCATGGTTTTTCAATGTAAACATGCTTACCTGCTTGCATCGCCATCCAAGTACCAGGTGCATGCCAGTGATCCGGGGTGGCATTGAAGATTGCATCGACGCTTTTGTCGTTCCAAACATCGTGGATGTCATTTACCAATGTCGCCTTTCCCGATACTTTTCCCTGTAAATCGCGGCCAACTTTCTCCCGCTGTTTTTTCATGACATCACAAATGTATGCCAGGTCAACATTATTCTTTTTATCCTTAAGTGCGTCATAATATGCGCCAACCCGTCGGCCGCAGCCCATTAGCGCAACTTGCAGGCGATCATTCGCGCCTATAATTCTGGAATAGCTTTTAGCACTGAAGCCATTGTGGATATTTCCTAAGCTGATGCCGGCGGCACCTAGGGCAACTTGATGGATGAATTTTCTACGATTAGTACGCATATTGTTTGTTTAATAGGTTTTTCGTTTCATCTCCCTTTTTCTTCGGGTGATTCGATTTTTTCAAAGGCTAAAAATAAGAAAAACTTTGATTATCAATTCATTGATTTTTTAAATCAGTTGAATTCCAGAAAAATTCGTGGATGCTCCCTACCTTTGGCAAACCGGGGAGGATTGCCAAAGGTAAAGTGGACCCAAATTCAGGTAGGACTACCCAAGATAGCCTGAATTGTCATTTCATTTCCATCATACTAGATTCACAGAGCAACACATTTTTAGGGTCAATCTCCAACTTCTCAGCCGCATCATTCAGCTTGAATGTTTGTGTTTTGTGTTTTTTATCTAAGTGAATTTTTAAAAAGGTCGGCGCGGAACCGCCTTTTTTATAAATAGCTATCTCAACGGGCAAATCAAAAATGAGGTCCCCATTTTGAATTTGATCCATCGAAATCGTTATTTTCTTTTGCACTCGATCATATTTCCAAGTCACTTGAAGCCTAGGGATTTCTGGATGATATAACCATTGTCTGAAAAACACCTCCAAATCCATTCCAGATACTTTTTCCATCACCTTTCTAAAATCATCCGTAGTTGCCGATGATGTATAAAATTTAGCATAATAGTCTTGAATCCCCTTTTTAAATGCAGCCTCTCCGATAAGATTCCGAAGCATATGCAATACCCAAGCTCCTTTTTGGTAAGTGATTCCCGAGGTCACCGATTCTTTTTCAGCCGTTCTTGGACTCACAATACTAAAGCCTGGCATTTTTTTCACTAAATCAAATATCGTCTTTTTAGCCTTTTCAATTCCTTTTTTATATTCCTCTTTCCCATATTCATTTTCAATAAATAATAGCGTGAAAAAAGTAGTAAAACCTTCGCTCAGCCAGGCATCGTCCCAAGTCGTTTCAGTAACAGAATTTCCAAACCAATGATGCGCTATTTCATGAATAACGACATTTCGCGTTCTCTCCGATCGATTGCCCGTCACTAAATCTTCTCCGTAAAATATGGCAGAAGAACTTTCCATCCCACCGCTCACACTTGGCGTTTGAACATTCGCTAATTTTTCATAGGCATAAGGCCCTACATATTGACTGTAAAACTCCAATACCTTTTTGCTAGGCTCCTGGAAATCATAAAATCCCGCTGTTCTATTTTTTGCATATACCCAGGTTTCGATGGATTTACCCCTAAATTGGTCCACATATTGAACAGCAAATTCAGCTACCCCAATCACGTACAACCAGCAGGATGATGGAACCGATTGTTTCCAATGGGTCAATTTCATTTGATTGCCTATTTCCGACTCCTCCATTAAAAGTCCATTTGAAATCACTTTGTAATGCGACGGCGCCTTCACGATGAATTCCGAGGTAGCTTTGTCCGAAGGATGATCCATCGTAGGCAACCAATGCCTAGCCCGATTCGGCCAATTTTCATTAAAAAAACTGCGATCCCCTAATTTGGTTTTACCTATTCTCAACCCATCAAAGGGTATTCCATGGTACCTTATCGTAAACCGAATACTTTCATTTTGAACCGAAGGCTTGGGCAATTGAAGGATTATCTCATCATGAAGATGCGTGTAGCTGATGGGACTACCTCCTATGCTAATCGCATCGACAAACATACCCTTATTTTGTTTTTCAGCCGATTTATTAATCAAATCAAGTCGAAAGTTTTGCACGCCAGCCTCCTTAAAGACCACCGTTATGGTAGCAATTCCACTAATTTCATCCGAGCTATCCGATAAGGTTAGTTCAAACGCATAATGCTTGATATCAATCTTTTTATTGATTAGGTAATCATCCGCTTGCAAAGAAAAATGGCAAACAAAAAGTAAAATACCTAAAATAAAATTTATGGGATTTTTCATTATTGAAGGGTTACTTTTTTCAAATAATATCCTTTAGCATCCACTTGCGGAGGCAATGCGCTATTGA
>CANHCG010000203.1 GCA_947459055.1 Cytophagaceae bacterium
ACTGCAAAGGCTTCTGGGAGGATTTGAAGGAGAACGATTTCCAATTGCTTGTTGCGATCTTCCTCTAATTTATCGATTGCTTGGAAATAGCCATCCTTTTCATCGATATCCTCGGTGGCTTGGCTTTTCTCGTGCAACGATTTGATTTCTGCGTCGATCGAGGCTAAAAAGTCTTGAATCCGCGTTTTGAAATCGGTGGATTTAGCACGCAATTCATCGTCGGACAGATGGCTTAATAATGCATAGGCGGCTTTAATCTGCTCGACGAGCGGCATGATCGCTTTGATGTCACGGTCAGATTTAGTGCCAAATATTTTTGTAACGGATTTGCTTAGTATCGAAAACATTGTTCTACATGTGCCCCGTTAGGGGTGGTGAAAATATTAAAACGCAATTTACCAATTTGAAATTTTATCCTTGCTATGTTCGATGAATTAATCCAAAAAAATGATGTATTCTTTTTTAATTTCATTTGTTTTGCAATAAATATTTTCTCCATATGTCTGAATTTGCCCGTCCACCGCGAAGAGCACCTCGAAAGAAATTAAAAATGCCCTTGTTCGGCAACATGGGTTCGGGATCCTCATCGGATGGAGGCACGGACTGGGGTGTCAAGAATTTTTCGACCCTCGTTTTCGTGGTGGGAACCTTAGGTTTATTGGCCCAATTATTTTTACCGTCTCTATGGGCGGAAAAAGTATATGATTCAGCGTCGGAAATTAAGGAACTACAATTGGATGGTGCCTTGCGTAAAAAATATACCGATGCGTCGGACCCCAATGAGATTCATTACCTACTTGTAGTGAAACAAAAAGATGGTTCTCGTCGTAAATTAGACCTTTTTGAAGCGAATCCGACTTTCTTTGATCAGGTGGCCGTACCGCAGCGATTGTACAAAGAATCCGGCTCCATGGATGTTCGTGTTACGCGCTTTTCGAAACCTGATACGCTTTTGCGCCTAGTTTTCATGAAATAATAATTTGGGCGATTAAGTAAATATTCCTATAATTGCTTTTTAAAATACCAATTTAATCATCTAGTTCATATCATATGCCTGTTTGGAACCAGACGAATGTCAATCATTTGTTGGCTCGTACCTTATTCGGATTCTCTGCCAAAGATTCTCAGCAAGCAATGGGCTATGGGAGTTTTACCGAATTGATCAACAAAGCCATTTTAGTAGACACACCTTTGCCTGCCCCACCAAATCCTTGGGTGACTACCACGCCTGCGCAGATTCAGCAGGATAATGGAAGTGCGGGGAATTGGTATCGTGAACTAACGTATTGGTGGTACAATCGTATGCTTAGTGAGGGTTTAAACATGCAGGAAAAAATGGTTTTATTTTTTCATAACCATTTTTCGAACGAGCGCGATAAGGTGAATTATCCGCAATACATGTACCAACAAAATCAATTATTCCGTAAACATGCCTTTGGTAATTTCAAACAATTAGTGAAGGACGTTACGATTGATCCATCGATGTTGATTTATTTGGATGGAAATAATAGTCGGGGGACGAATGCGAATGAAAACTATGCCCGTGAGATCATGGAATTGTTCACCTTGGGCATTGGTAATTATACAGAAACGGATATCAAACAAGCGGCGAAGGTATTTTCGGGTTGGCAGGTAAAAGGATTGGTTTCGGCCTTTGACTCGACTCGTTGGTATAACGAGGCGACCGTCACCGTGTTTACGAAGGCGGCGAAATTTAAATATGATACCTTAATCGATTGGATATTTGAGCAGAAGGCAGCTGCGGAATTTATTTGTCGGAAACTATATACTGAATTTGTTTACTATAAACCGAATGAGGCCTTTGTGTTACAAATGGCGGATGTGTTTCGGAAAAATAATTTTGAATTAAAGCCTTTGTTGAGCTTCATGTTAAGCTCGGATGAATTTTACAAGGCATCGATTCAAGGGAGTAAGATTAAAAACCCAACGGAATTGATGGTGGGGACTTCCAAATTGCTACAAATCAAAATGACCGATACGGTTAATTTGTATGAATTGTCGAAGACCTTGCAGATGCAATTGTTTCAACCGCCGGATGTCGCTGGCTGGCCAGGTCAGCGGGAATGGATTAGTTCCACGACCTATTCGCACCGAGGCGGATTTACGGATTCGCTGCTTACGGGTAGACGTTTTAATGGGGTAGCGGTGACAGGGAAAATAGAAACCTTGCCATTTGCTCGCAGTTTTGCGACGGCGGAAAAGGCGGTTGAATTTGTGGATGAAGTGGTGGGATTGGCATTGCGTTTTCCTTTGTCGGATGCCCGAAAGAAGTTTTTATTGGACACTTTGCTCGACGGTACTACCGTGATGAATTGGACTACCTATGTATCTAACGCGGATACACGTATAAATAAATTTTTAAAGACGCTGATGCGTTTGCCTGAATATCAATTGTGCTGACATGAAAAAGACAGTAACTAGAAAACAGTTTTTGCAGCAAATGGCTTGGCTCAGCGGAGGAGTTTCCTGGGGCTTAGGATCCATGACGGGCAAGGCCTATGCACAAATGCCTGCGGCTTTTGCTGCGGCTGCAGCAGGAGCGACGCGAGGAAAGGCCTTGGTTATTATTCAGTTGAACGGCGGTAACGATGGATTAAACACCATCATTCCATCCGAGGATGATATTTACTACAGTAAGCGACCAGACATAGCCATTAAAAAAGGGACGGGTCTTGCCATCAGTAATGGCATGACTTTTCATCCAGCTATGACGGGAATCAAGAAGCTATATGATGAGGGTCAGGTCAGTGTGATTCAAAATATCGGGTATAATAATCCAGATCGTTCTCATTTTAGGGCAACGGATATTTGGCATACAGGTTCAGATGCCAAGGTCGTTTGGGACGAAGGTTGGGCAGGTCGTTATTTAGCTACCAAATATCCGGGTTTCCCAATGAAACTGCCGAAAGATCCGATGGCGATCCAATTGGGTTCTGTTGAATCGATGTTGTTTCAATCCGACATGGGTCGTTTTGGAACGGTCTTTGAGGATCCTAATTTGTTTTATCAATTAGTGAATGGAACCAGCGCGGATACGGATTTACCACCGGCTACCTTAGCAGGAGATGAGTTAGGATTTTTAAAGCAAATTGCCACTTCGTCCATTCAATATGCTAGCGTGATTCAAACGGGTGCTAATAAGGGAAAAAATGCATTTACTTATCCGACGACCAATCTCGCGAAGCAATTAGCCATCATCGCTAAATTAATTTCTGGAGGATTAGAAACGCCTATATTTTTGGCAAATATCGGGGGATTTGATACCCATGCGAACCAATTAAACCAGCATTTGAACTTATGGAAAAATATTTCCGATGCGGTTTCGGCCTTTCAAAATGATTTAAAAAATCAGGGATTGGATGAATTTGTTTCAGTGATGACCTATTCGGAATTTGGCCGACGGGTGAATCAAAACGGAACTTTAGGGACGGACCACGGGACGGCGGCGCCGATGTTGGTTGTCGGAAAAACGGTTAAAGGGGGCTTATTAGGTCCAAATCCGAATTTGAAAAATTTGGATTCGAATGGAGATATTAAATTTGTATATGATTATCGACAAGTTTATAGTACCGTTTTGCGGGATCATTTAGGCTTGGATGCGGTGAATACGCAACAAATCTTTAAACAGAGTTTTGAACGCTTGCCGATCTTCAATAATTCAGTCGAGGAATTACCAGAGAATTCGAGTATAGAATTAGTGAATCCAGTACCAAATCCGGTGGAGGACTTTACCTTATTGCAATACAGCGTATTCCCTCCTTCCGTGGGAGTAACGAAGCAAACGATTAAATTGGCTGTTTATGATTTATCGGGGCAAGAGGTACATGTGATCGATGCGGGAGAAAAGGCGATTGGCTCATATCAACTGACCTTGGATTTATCTCGCTTATCTGCTGGATTTTATATCATTAGTTTGTCCTCGGCGACAGGTCAGCGGATAAATAAGCGAATGATCAAACAATAATTTGTAACTTCGTTGCCTGTGGCGATACAACAAATTCGTATTTGCTACGTTTGAAGACATTAATGGCTTGATTCATGATGATACGCAAGGGGTTAATTTTGCTTTTTTTATTGAGTTTCGGGATTTTTTCCGCGGAGGCGCAGTTTTGGTTTTTGGGCCAGCAAGGTAAAAAACCCTATTATTTAGCCAAATTCAAGGCACATTCCTCCATGAGTTTTGGGGCAGGCTCTTCGAATTACATCGGTGATTTAGCTACTTTTTCAGGTTTGCCTTTGGTGGCGGCGCAAACGATGCGTTGGAATGCCGGATTTCAATACACCCGCCACTTTAGTCCACATTTTAGTACGGCGATTAGCTTGCAATACATCCGAATTGCTGGGGATGATAATTATTTTTCGTCGGAGGGGTCCTATGCAGGTAATTATGAACG
>CANHCG010000204.1 GCA_947459055.1 Cytophagaceae bacterium
AATTAAAGCCCCCTTTTTTCCTTTATTTGGACCAAAGAGGGGGCTTACAAAATCGCAAACTCTACCCGACGATTCGTTTGTCTTCCCTCCTCGGTATCATTCGTCGCTTTCGGCTTAAAGCTACCATAACCTTTGGCTTGAATCCGCGCTGAATTAATCCCGGCGGCTAGTAAATAATTCTTCACTGCATCCGCCCGCGCTTGAGACAATTTATTATTAATCTCATCCGTTCCGGTATTATCCGTATGGCCCGAAATCTCGATGGTCAACGACCCATTCTCCTTCATTACCTGCACCAAGCGCTTCAATTCCGGCTCTGACTCTGGCGTCAAATTCGCCTTGCCTAACTCAAAAAACAAGTTGTTCACCGTCATCGATGAACCCTTTTGAATCGGCGCCATCGTTAAATCCCGCTCATCTAATTCCAAATACCGACCACTTATTTTACTCAAATCCAAATTAATCGAACTCGGCAAAAAGCCATTCGCCTTCGCCGTAATTCCATAATTTACCCCATATGGCAATACCAATTTGTAAACGCCTGACACGGGATCGGGTTTGGCGGTGCCCAACAATTGGCCCGTCTTCAAATCCTCATAGGTAACCGAAGCCCCATCTGGAACGGTATTTAACGCAGTATTCAATACCTTACCCGACAATAAAACTACCGGATCCGAGGTCTTGCTCGACCCAATCATCGGACTCGTTTTTACATTTTGCTCCAATAAAACCACCGGCTTATCCTCCTTCTTGCCCCCATCAGCCTTGGTAACCGCTAATACTGGAGGACTTGCCAGCACATCCTCTTTATCTAAAGCTACCCGAAAAATATCCTTCTTGCCTAACGCATTTTTGCTAGACAGAAAATAGGCATAATCGCCTTTGGCTGACAAGCTATAATAGGCATCATATTCCTCCGTGTTAATCGGCGCACCCACATTCACCGGCTTCCGCCAAGAACCCCAGGTGTCATCCAAGCGCTTCGTCATATAAATATCTTGGGATCCGAGGCCCCCCGGTCGGTCAGACGAAAAATACATCGTCCGTCCATCCGCTGCCAAATAAGGCGTCGTCTCCGAATACTCCGTATTAATATCCTTCCCCAATCCCAAAGGTTTCGACCACGCCCCATCCACCAAAAAACTCGCGTAAATATCATCACGATCACTATTCTTCTTCTCCGAAAAAGCCAGTAACAAGACCTTCCCATCCATACTCAAATAGCCATATTCATTCAAACCCTTGCTCAATCGCTCATAACCTGGGATGTTGATTTTCTCCGGCATGGACCATCCGTCCTTCGTCTTTTTCGACAACGAAAATCCCCGCGTTTCATAAATGCCTTGGACATAAGCCCCTTTCACTAACATCGTTTGCCCATCCGGCGAAATAGATAAAATGGTATTGTATTGATCTCGATTTAAGACTTCGGGCATTCGCCTGGCCGTCGACCAAGCACCCCCAATAAACTCCGCATACCATATATCCTGCGAACCCTTCACTGTCTCCGAACCCTGCGTCCCAAAACGATTCGCCGGATGATTCTTCCGGCCAAAATACAAAGTCCTACCATCCGGCGCCATCACCGGATTCAATTCCATGTATTCACTATTCACGGCCGTCCCCAAATTCTCCGAAGGCTTTTGGGAAAAGCATGTAAAACTGACCAATAAGAACAACAAAAACCGCATCCTACACCTCTTTATTTCCTCGATAAATCCATTTTTTTTCCATCTTTTCTGGCTCATAAGCCATCAACCAAGCCGCCAAAACCTCCGGATCATTTTCCACATGCAAAGCCGCCAAATTCCGATCCTTCAAAAATCCCTCTTGAACCATATGATCCATATGCTTCAATAAATGCTGATAATAATTAGCCGTATTCAAAATCGAAACAGGCATTTGATGCAAATCCAATTGCTTCCATGTCAACATCTCAAACAACTCATCCAAAGTCCCAAAACCACCCGGCAAAGCAATCACCGCATCCGCCATCTCCGCCATCATTTGCTTGCGCTCATGCATCGATTGCGTCACATGACACGTCTGAATTCCTAAATGCTTTACCTCCCATGGTTCCATAAAGGCTGGAATCACCCCAATCACATCTCCCCCCAAGGCTAAATATTCATCCGCCAACACCCCCATCAAGCCCACCGAACCCGCTCCAAAAATGATCTTGCAATCATATTTCCGCAAGGCACGAACCAATCGCTTCGCCTCTTCCTCATACACCGAATCATGGCCTTTCGACGAACCACAATAAATCAAAATACTTTTAGCCATGTAATAATTCCTTTAATGCGTCTTCTAAGCGCGTATATGTAAACGTAAATTTTCCCTCTTTTTGTATTTTCTCAGCCGAAACTAAATTCCCCCCCAACACCAAGCAAGCCATCTCCCCTAATGCCATACGAAGTAAAAACCCCGGGACCGGAGGCAACAACAAAGGTCTATGCATCGCTCTCGCTATTTTTTGCGTCATTTCCCGATGACGGATAGCCCCTGGTGATACGGCATTAAATACGCCTTTGAGCGATTCGTCATGCAAACCCAACAAAAACATGCCTACCAAATCATTTACATGTATCCACGATTGCCATTGCTTGCCACTCCCTAACACCGCCCCCACTAAATAGCGAATCGGCCGACAAAGCACCGGGAATATCCCTCCCTTCGCCGACAACACCAAACCAATCCGAAATTTCACCAAGCGAATCCCCAAAGCCTCCACCCCAGCCACACTCGCCTCCCAAGCCTGCGTACACTCTGCTAAAAAATCCGATCCCGCCAGACTCGTCTCCTCACAATTCAGTTCTCCCGAATCCGCCCCGTAATAACCAATCGCCGACGAGGAAACCACTACTCGAACTTGATTTGGTATGGTTTTTAATGCATGTATCAACAAAGCCGACGAATCAACCCGCGACCCAATTAATTCCTTTTTCCGAGCCGCCGTCCAGCGCTTCTCCGCAATCCCCGCACCAGCCAAATGCACCACCGCATCCACCCCCACCAAGGCCTCCGGCTGAAAATAGCCCTTCTTGACATCCCATGTAAAATCACCCCCCGAACGCGATAAAATCGACACGCGATGCCCTTCAGCCACTAATGCTTGCCGAAGCGCCTGCCCGATTAAACCCGTCCCTCCTGTGATTAAAACATGCATTAATTTCCTTTTTTAATCGCCTGATAAATAACCTCGTTAATGCCGGTGCGAATATTGGCATCACTGATTTTACTATTATTTCGGGTCGGATATACTCGGTTAGATAAAAACACATACACCAAATCATGCTCGGGATCAATCCACGTATATGTTCCCGTAAATCCTGAATGACCAAAACTCGACAAACTCGCAGAAGCCGCCGCCGAAATACCCGGTTTCTTCCGATCCACTTTATCAAATCCTACGCCACGCCGCGCATTTTCTTCGATCGACAAAGGATACGAAGACCATTGCTTCACCACTGATTCCGATACATATTGCTGGCCCCCATAATAGCCCTTTTGCAAATACATTTGCATCAATTTCGCCAAGTCATTTGCATTCCCAAACAAGCCCGCATGACCAGAAATACCGTCCAACAAAGCCGCTCCCTCATCATGTACCTTGCCATGAATTAAGGTTTTCCGGAATAAAGAATCATATTCCGTAGGCACAATCCGCGCCATCGGAAAATGCTTCTCCGCCTGATATACCAGCGTGGTCGCCCCTAATGGCTTGTAAAAAGTCTCCGATAAATAATTCGTCCAAGATTTACCCGTCAGGCGGGGAGCAATTTGCGGCAATAAATAATAGGATAAATCAGAATACACATATTCCTTCTTTTCTCGCAAAGCCGAGGTCTTAATCGCATCCACAATCTGCGCAGCAATGGTCCTGTGCGCATACAAATTCGGCGCTACGGCAATCGGATATTCATCAGATTGTGCATAGGAAAGGGTTTTAGGCTTCCATCGCGTCACTTCATTTTTTAAATCCACACAGTTCGCCCACAAATCTTTGCGTTGGGCAATCGCTTTTTTAATCCGCTCTTCCCCCGCCGATTTCGTAAGGTATTTTTCAACTAAACTGAATTTCAACTCATCTTTGGCATAAAGCTCAGTAAATTTCTTGCTATGCACAATCATGTCCGTACTATCAATGTAATCCTGCCAGAACGGAATCCATGCCCGCAACCGAGCTTGATGCGTCAGCACATCCAGATAAGCCAAATTCTTCTTATTGCTATTCGCTAATTCCGGAATCAATTCACCCATCGTGGTGCCCAACGAGAATTTTCCCTCATCCTGCCATTTCATCAATGCCGGCACCGATGTACTTATTTTTGTAATCGAAGCCAAATCAAAAATATCCGACTTCTTCAAAGGCTCCGTCGTTTCATAAATCTGATTCCCA
>CANHCG010000205.1 GCA_947459055.1 Cytophagaceae bacterium
ACGAACACCAAAATAGGCTGTACCTATATTTAAAACGATGTCAGAACCCATTTGGTGGTATGGAGATAAAGATCCTTCGCCGGTATTGTGATAACAGCCTGCATGTTTAGCTCCAATATTTAAAGATTCTACGGCTTTGGCTGAAAGCGAGCCATAACTCATTCCTGAAATGTTAACAATCGAATAGGGGCGAAATGGTTTTTGACGACTATGGTAGGCTCCTATGATTTTGGCGGCGGGTAAAAAGCTTGGATTTTTTTTAGAAAGATGAGCAGCGGGAGGATTGAAACCCATCATGGCATTTTTGATAAAAATATAGCCAGGGGCATTAAAATCTTGGTCTGTACCAAAACCCTGTAAATTATTTTCCTTTTTGGAAGAGGCATAAATCCAGCTACGTTCTTGTCGGTTAAATGGTAATTCTTCCCGATTATTAGCGACGATGTATTGCCTTATTTCGGGGCCAATTTGCTCTAACCAATAGCGAATATGGCCTACAACGGGAAAATTGTGTGTAATGGTATGCCGTTTTTGAAAAAAAATATCGCGAATTGCGATGCCTAAAATGATAATTCCAATCCAGAACCCAATAGAAGTAATCATGTTGTTGACGGTTTAATGTAATTCTTATTTTATCTTTGTTCTTTCAATATAACGATGCAAGCAGATTATTTGTTGTTAAAAAAATATGTTTCTTCTGTTTTTGAGTCAATTGGTTGTCCGGAGGAAGATGCCCACTTGGCAGCAGATGTATTAGTTTCAGCGGACGCGCGGGGTATTGATTCCCACGGGGTGGCTCGATTAGCTGGTTATGTGCGTTTATATGACCATGGTCGATTAAACCCTTGTCCGAAGGTACAGATTTTGCACGAAAGTCCTTCCACCGCTTTATTGGATGGGGACCGAGGATTAGGTTTAGTTGTGGCTCCTAAGGCGATGGAAATAGCCTGTCAAAAAGCATCAGTGGCAGGAACGGGTTGGGTAGCGGTACAAAACTCCAATCATTTTGGGATTGCGGGTTATCATGCGATGAAGGCGATACCCCAACAAATGATTGGTTGGGCCATGACCCACGCAGCACCCCTCGTTACACCCACTTTTTCAAAAGAAAAATTATTAGGAACAAATCCTATTGCCGTGGCCATTCCCGCCTTAACGGAACCCCCTTTTGTGGCTGATTTTGCCTCGACGGCGGTTGCTTATGGAAAATTAGAAATATTACAGCGAAAAGGGTTGGATACGCCAGATGGCTGGGTACAAGATCAATTTGGCAATCCAAGTAACGATGCCTTTGCCATTAAAAACGGCGGAGCCCTTTTGCCTTTAGGTGGTGATCGTGAACATGGAAGCCATAAAGGCTATGGACTGGGTGCTATAGTGGATATTTTATCAGGTGTTCTCTCGGGATCAAATTTTGGTCCTTGGGTTCCTCCATTTGCTACCGCTGGTTTTATGCAGGCAGGTGAAACGGTGGGGAAGGGTACAGGTCATTTTTTAGGTGCGATGCGAATAGATGCTTTTCGGCCGGCAGAGGAATTCCAACAAGACATGGACACATGGATTAAACGATTTAGGTCAGCAGAGGCAGTAGAAGGTAAGCAAGTTTTAATCCCTGGTGATCCAGAAAGAGAGTTAGAAATAGAAAGAAAATCAAATGGGATTCCTTTACTAGAACCCGTTGTCGAAGACTTACGAAATTTGGCTACTCGTTTTCATTTAGATTTTAACATTGGATAAGATGGTATCGAATAAAAAGTTTAAGATTTTCATTTTAGTTTTTTCGCTTTTAGCGGCCATGTTTTCCTATTATGCTTGGCAAATATTTAAAACACCGAATTTCGAAGTAGAAAAAAAGCCATTTGCTTTATTGATTCCTAAAGGCTCAACCTATGAATCGGTTTTGGATACACTTGAAAAACACAAGCTAATTCGAGACGAATTAAGTTTTCGTTTTTTAGCCAAAGTTTTTAATTATCCCGCTCGGGTTAAACCAGGGCGGTATTTGATTTACGAGACGACGGGCAACTGGGAATTAATCCGGAAACTGCGCAATGGGAGTCAAGATGCCTTAAAAATCACTATTTCTAATATTCGGTTAAAAGAAGATCTAGCCGGTAAATTAGGACGCCAATTAGCTTATGATTCGGCGACTATTTATCATTTATTAGATTCTTCTACAATCGTTGAGCCTTTAGGATTTACAAAAGAAACGATTCCGTGTTTATTTATTCCAGATACTTATGAAGTTTATTGGACGACTACTTTCGATGATTTTTTAGTAAAAATGAAAAAATCATATGATCGGTTTTGGACAGAAAAACGGATTCAAGAAGCGAAGGCCTTGGGATTAACCCCAACTGAAGTAGGAATTCTAGCGTCCATCGTCTATGGAGAAAGTAAAGAATCTTCGGAACAAGCACGAATTGCCGGAGTATATTGGAATCGGTTACAGGTTAACATGCCACTTCAAGCAGATCCAACTATCGTTTTCGCATGGAAAGATTTTACTATTAAACGAGTGACAGGTCGGTATACAGCGATAAATTCACCATTTAATACCTATCGATTAAGCGGCTTACCTCCAGGTCCTATTTCTATTCCTAATCCTAAGGTGATGGATAAGGTACTCCAACTTGAGAAACATGATTACCTGTATTTTTGTGCCAAAGAGGACTTTTCCGGTTTTCATAATTTTGCGGTTAGTTACCCTGAACACTTACAAAATGCCGCAAAATATCAAAAGGCATTAGACGAATATCAAATCAAATAAATGTACTCACACGCGATTACGTACCGAGTTTGTTATGCCGACACCGATAAAATGGGCTATGTCTATTATGGAAATTATGCCCGTTTATACGAAATCGCGCGCGTGGAAACATTACGTAGTTTAGGGGTTTCTTATAAAGACTTAGAAGATAATGGTATAGGATTACCGGTTTTTGAGCATAGTTCTACATTTTTAGCGCCTGGTTTGTATGATGATGAATTGACGGTGATATGTCAGGTAGATCATTTGCCCACTGCAAAAATCCAATTTTCCTATCGCATTAAAAATGCAGACGGCTTATTAATCAATGAGGGAAAGACGACCTTGGTTTTCATGAATATGCTTCAAAAGAAAGTTGTTAAAGCACCTGAGTGGATTGTAAATGCGTTGAAGCCTTATTTTAATCGATGATAAAAAAGAATTTAATTCGGGAATTGAAAGCCATTTGGGCGGAATATGAAGAGCATTATGTGCTTTGTCGGATTATTTCGATTTTATATCAAAAGATTTTCCAATTTGACATCGACGTGCGGGCCGCCGCGGTAGCCTATAATTTCACTTTGGCTGTTTTTCCCACGATTATTTTCTTGTTTTCTTTATTGCCCTATATGCCTGTTGAGCATTTAGACCTTAAAATGATCGGATTTTTAAAAGGGACGATGCCTAAAAATTTGCAAGGGGATTTGACTGAATTAATCTCTGAAATTGTTAATAAAAAGCGTGGGGGCGTATTATCTTTTGGTTTTCTTTTTGCTCTATTCGCGAGTACGAGTGGGATAATGGCCTTGATTCGTTCGTTTAATTTAACGTATAAGACGAATGAAAACAGAGGCTTTTTTAAGGAGCGATTTATTGCGGTGGGTCTAAATTTTCTACTAACCTTTGTTTTACTGATTGCATTTACGGTTTTTATATTGGGCAATTTTGTAGTAAAAATGTTGGCAAAAAAGGATTTAATCCAATATGACTTTACGTTTTATTTGACCAAATCCTTAACTTATCTAATTATCTTTTCGGTTTTCTTTTTTACGATTTCGATTATCTATTATTATGCCCCTGCTATCCATAAGCGATGGAAATTTTTTAATGCGGGTTCCATTACTGCGTCGATTATGACCATTTTGGTGACTAATTTATTTTCCTATTATTTGGTCAATTTTGCATCGTACCATAAGGTTTATGGATCTATTGGTTCATTGATTGCGTTAATGGTTTGGTTGTATTTCGTATCGTTGATTTTGATAGTAGGATTCGAAATTAATGCGAGTATAGATCAGGTAAAAGAGGAGGTAGAAGAGGAAGAACTGACGAATGATTTTTTTACAACCAACTAAATGGCCGCTCAATTTCTTAAAGTTTACGATAAAAATAATTCTCAAGAAATTATCGATCGTATCGTGGGTGTGCTTCAGAAAAACGGTTTGATTATTTATCGAACGGACACGATGTACGCACTTGGTTGTTCGATTTTATCCCAGCAAGCCATCAATCGCATTTGTGAAATCAAACAAATTAAGGCCAATAAGAATCGTTTCTCCTTTATTTGTCACGATTTGAGTTCGATTTCGAATTTCGCAAAAGTAAGTGATGCAAATTTCAAAATTCTTAAACATTATCTACCG
>CANHCG010000206.1 GCA_947459055.1 Cytophagaceae bacterium
CATCTAAGTGCGAAACTGACCTGAAGATGAGTATTCCATGAAGGGTCCGTGTAGACGACACGGTCGATAGGCTACAGATGTAAAGACAGTAATGTCAAAGTCGAGTAGTACTAATTACCCGAAAGCTTAACTTTTTTAAAACTTTTACTTTTTAATTTATCTCACAATATGGAAAAAGGCTTATAACCTTGCAAGATTTATGGAGCCGATAGGACGGGTGTTCACCTCTTCCCATCTCGAACAGAGAAGTTAAGCCCCGCACCGCTGATGATACTGGGATCAAACCCGGGAAAGTAAGTAAGCTCCAAATTATTATCCCAAAAACCGCTCCATCATACGAGCGGTTTTTTTTTGACCAAAAATCAATGATGGCCCAAGGATAAATAGGACTATCGCCTTAGAACCAGCGTTAAAGGATATGAATCGACGCATGCTGCGTCTCAACCTTTGGCAAACCTACAGGATTGCCAAAGGAATGGCATCCGGGCGCTTAGGACTATCGGCTCCCAACTAGCTTTAAACGATATGAATCGACGCATGCTGCGTCTCAACCTTTGGCAAACCTACAGGATTGCCAAAGGAAATGGCCTCCGGACTAATGAAACAGACTTGTCTCGCCTGAGAACTAGCTTTAAAGGATATGAATCGACGCATGCTGCGTCTCAACCTTTGGCAAACCTACAGGATTGCCAAAGGAATGGCCTCCGGCCTTTGGACTATTCCCAACCATTCATTTGTCCAACGTTTTTATTTTCCTAACTTGCGTTTCTTTGAATGACCAATGTACAAGCTACTTTCACTTATATTTTTCCTTTTCCTCTCGGTGCATTCCCATGCATCTATTGTCACCTATTTCTTACACCCTACCGAAATTCACCCCTACCGGCTTGACCTAACCAATAATCGACTTGAAAAACTTAATCCCAATGGCCAATGGGATTTTGTCCATGACGTAAATATCGACACTAGTAACCCCCTCGAGTTATTAGATGAAATATTTTTTTATAGTTTGCCAAGCGAGAAGCCTGGCGTTTTATACTTTTTCCAACATTGTACTAATAAGGTCTTTACCCTCGATCTAAACTCTTTTCAATTTAAACGGATCGATCGTACCTATTACCGCGGTGATAATTGTTATGCCTATCGATTTTTAGCCCATAATACAATTTATTCCCTCGGTGGATACGGTTTTTGGAGATCAAATAATCACCTCATTAAATTTGAAAAAAAATCTGATGAGTGGGAAGCTATTAATAGCTTTGGTACCCCCTCAAAAGGAATTTTTCGTGGATTCTCTGCCTATATCCCAGAACGAGATGAAATCATCTCCTTCTCGAATCATTACCACAATGTGGCCGAAGATTTTGGTAAATTTGTGCTTGATGAAGGTATTTATAAATTCTCCTTTTCAAAAAAAACATGGACAAAAATTGGTGAAATTTCCCTAGAACCTCTTAAATCTATGTTGGCGAATTTGGAACAAGTTCAATTTCAAGACACCTATTTTTCCGGTAAATACTTCGTCATCCAAATCATTGAACAAAATGGCATCAGAGCCTTTTACTTTATCGACGCACGTACCTTGGCCGTTTCCAAATTTGATGATTTACCCATGGAATTTGCTAGATTTTCCCTTATTAACGTGGATGAAGGGAGTCGAAAAGTCTACCGCTCCGGAAATTACATTGTAAATTATTTAGCTCATGCTAACATACGTCCTGAAAAAAGGATTATGAAAGTCAATATGGATGAATTAGCCAAACGCGCTGTATTTATTGGCTACCTCACCGATAAACCTTGGTACCTATCCATTTGGTTTCGAGGCTTTCTCCTCGCTACGATTATTGCCGGAGTCCTTAAACTTTTACTCAATAGTCGCCGTTTCTTCTCATCACCAAAACCCGTTAAAAAAGTAGTTTCATTTAGCCCTGAAATTTTGGATGACCAAAGTAAACATCTTATTCATGTTTTGTTGAATCATACGGATGATGAAGGTATCGATGTGTATGAAATCACGGATTTATTGGGCTTAAGTCTATTGTCACCCGATGCCCAACGCTATAAACGAAGTGCCCTTATTAAAGAACTTAATGGTAAATTAGCTCTGATCACACATAGTAATCAAACCATTCAGCGCATCGATTCATCGCTGGACCGCCGACAAAAACGCTACATCCTCGACCCCAATACCCTCGAAATCTTAAAGAAAATTAAGTAGCCGAATTGCAGTGTTCGCAAATCCCTTGAATAAGTAAATTGCTCTCATATTTGATAAATTTCGAAGGCAATGAAATACTTGGTATAATTACCGTTTCCAAACATGTCGTCTGTCCACAGCTTTGGCATTTAAAATGCACGTGATCATGCTGATGTACATGTTCTCCCTGATGGCATAATTCCTTGCAAAGTGCATATTTAGTGCTCCCGTGATCATCTAATACCTTATGAAGTAAGCCATGTGTCAAAAAGCTTTTGATGGTCCGATAAATAGTTACCCGATCAAATTGAGCACCTAAGGATTGTTCAATGTCATATTGACTCAACGCATAATCCACCGCCTGAAAAGCAGATAGGACCTCATTACGACAAGCCGTCGGCCGTAAATCAAAATCCCCTAAACTCAGTTTCGAGTGTGCCATCCTTTTTTAACCTTGCAAATGATCTGTTTGCAATTTGACCATTTTTTGATAAATCCCCTGTTTTTTTGCCATCAAAATTTCATGTGTACCCGCTTCTACAATCTTCCCGTGTTCCATTACCAAAATCTGATCAGCCGAACGAATCGTCGACAAGCGATGCGCAATAATCAAACTCGTCCTGTTTTTCATCAATTCCTCCAACGCCGATTGTACCCATTTCTCCGATTCCGAATCCAAAGCACTCGTCGCCTCATCCAATAACAGCAAATGTGGATTTTTTAAAATAGCTCGAGCTATCGCAATCCGCTGCCGCTGACCGCCGGATAATTTAACACCCCGTTCACCCACCAAGGTATCCCATTTTTCAGGAAAAGCCTCTACGAATTCTTTGGCATAAGCTAATTCCGCTGCCTGGTGAATTTCCTCTTCCGTTGCATCAGGCTTCCCATAGGCAATGTTTTCTCGAATAGTCCCCCCAAATAACAAAACCTCTTGTGGCACCAAAGCCACCATTTTTCGCCAAGTCAATACATCCAAGTCTTGAATATCATGTCCACCCATCCGAATAGTTCCTGCGTTTGGTTGATAAAAACGCATCATCAGTTGGGCCAAGGTCGACTTTCCCGTCCCCGAAGTCCCCACAATCGCCACTTTTTGGCCCGGTTCAATCGTAATCGAAATTCCCTTCAAAATCTCCACCGATGGCCGACTCGGATATGAAAAATGTACATCCTGAATCTCAATTTTCCCAAATGCAATCGGAGGCTTATTTTCGGTCAAGGTCACATCCATTTCCGACGGGTCCTCTAAAATTTCCAAAATCCGATCCGATGCCCCAATCGTCTTTTGCAATTGTGCATAAATATCCCCCAAACCTCCTACCGATCCCCCAATAAAGGCCGTATAAAAGATAAAGGTCAACAAATCTGCCAAAATCAAATCTCCCTCTGCCACCAACCGTGCTCCAAACCAAACAACCCCCACAATTCCCCCAAACAACGCGAAAATAATAAAACTCACAAAACCACCCCGCAAGGTCGCCGCCTTCAATGCTTCTTGCAAGACTTTGTTCAAGGATTTGGTATACCGATTTACCTCAAATTGCTCATTCGTAAAGGCTTTTACCGCCTGAATGGATTGAAAGGTCTCCTCCACAATGATATTGGTGTTCGCCAATTCATCCTGCGCCTTCTTCGATATTTTTCGAATAAACTTACCAAATACAATCGCCGAAATCACCAAGACCGGGAAGGTGGCTAACATGAACAAGGTCAATTTCCAGGACAAATAGGTTATCAACGAAACCCCAGCCACCAACGTAAAAATTTGTCTAAAAAACTCCGCTAAGGTAATCGACAACACATCTTGCAACTGAGTAATGTCCGACGTAATTCGACTCATTAATTCACCCACCCGGCGCTTTTCAAAATGAAAAATAGGTAAGGTGATTATTTTCGCATACAAGGTTTGACGCACATCCCGCATCGCTTTTTCAGACACCTGCGCAAACGTATAAATCCTGAAAAACGAAAGAATCGCCTGAAGTATTAAAATCCCAAAGAAAAATATTGTCACCTCATTAATCTGAAATTTCGATTTTCCCTCAATCACCTTCGTCATTTCTCCAATCAACAACGGAAAACTCAAGGTCGTCATATTCGATAAGACCAAAAAAACCATCCCCAATACAAAGGTCCATTTATACGGA
>CANHCG010000207.1 GCA_947459055.1 Cytophagaceae bacterium
TAGTAATGGTAACGTGCGTGTCGTTCAATTAATCGATGGCATGGACAATCAAGCGCCTGGTTTGAACTTCTCGGTAGGTAATATCGTAGGTATTTCAGAATTAGATTTAGAAGGTGTGGAGGTATTGCCCGGTGCAGCTTCTGCCCTATATGGTCCGAATGCCATGAACGGTGTCATTTTGATGAATTCAAAAAGTCCTTTCTTATACCAAGGCTTAAGTGCTCAGGTAAAAGCAGGTTTAATGTCTGCCTCAAATCGTTCGACAGAAACTACTCCTTATGGAGATATTTCAATTCGTTACGCGCAAGCTTTCAATAACAAATGGGCTTATAAAGTAAACTTTACGTCCTTAAGTGCGGAAGATTGGCAAGCAACGGACTACCGCGATCAATCTCTCTTAAATGGTAAGCCATTGGGAGCCGGCTGGCATTCAACGAACAATGGATACAATGGTATCAATATTTACGGGGATGAGACAAACGTAAATATGTTAACTTCATTACGTCCTGTGTTAGGCGATCCAACTTCTCCATTAACAGCTGGTATTAACCAAATCTCCAAAGCAACGGGTGGTTTATTAACTCCAGCAGCCATTTTAGGCTACATTGTACCAAACGTGAATATTTCTCGTCGTGGTTATGAGGAGCGTGATTTAGCTTCTTATGCTAACCGTAATATCAAATTTAATGCAGCATTGCATTATCGTTTCAATGATAAAGTAGAATTGATTTTACAAGGATCGTATGGCCAAGGTACAACCGTGTACACAGGAGCAGATCGTTATTCAATCAAAAACTTCAGCATGGGTCAATACAAAGCTGAATTAAAAGGTTCTAACTTCTTCTTGCGTGCATTTACTACGCAAGAAAACTCGGGGGATGCTTATGCAACTGGAACGTTAGGTCAATTAGTAAACGAAGTGGCTAAACCAAGTACAGCTTGGTATCCTGAATACTTCTCGACATTTGCTGGCTTGGCATTGACTAACTTTGGAACTGTTTTACAAACAACTTTAGCCCAAACGGGTAATCCAACCGCTGCCGTAGGTGCTGCTGTAGCCAGTACGCAAGCAGCTTTCAACACGTATCATACAACAGCTCGTGGAAGAGCGGATATCGGACGTTTAGTACCTGGAACACAAGCATTCAATGCGGCTTTAGAAGCGATCAAAGGAAAGGCTTTGCCACAAGGTGCGAAGTTTACAGATAAATCGGCTTTATATCATTACGAGGGTATGTACAATTTCACAGAGAAATTGAACAACAAATTAGAAATGATTATGGGCGCTTCTTATCGTCAATATGCTTTGAATTCAGAAGGATCTTTATTCGCTTTGAAAGACGATGGTTCTGAATTTACCATCTCTGAATACGGTGCCTATTTACAATTAGCGAAGAAGATGTTCGCCGATAAATTTAAATTAACCGGTTCGATGCGTTACGACAAAAACGAAAACTTCGAAGGCCAGTTCAGTCCACGGGTTTCCGGTGTTTACACAGAAGGACGTTCAAATTTCCGTGCTTCGTATCAAACAGGTTTCCGTATCCCAACGACCCAAGATCAGTACATCAACTTGCTAACTCCTTCAGCTCGTCTATTAGGTGGTTTAGCCGTGGTTCAAGATCGTTATAAATTGTCTGGAAATTCTTACACCCTTCAATCGGTGATTGCTTCACCTACGAACCCTGCTAACTGGAAAGTATATCAAGCTAAAGCTTGGAAGCCTGAGCAAGTTCGCACATTGGAATTGGGATACAAAGGTTTCTTAGGTGATCGTATGTTAGCTGATTTTTATATTTATCAGTCGAACTTCACCAATTTCTCTGCAGGTCAAGTAGTAGCTCAACCTTCTGCAACCATCGCAGGTTCTTTGAATTACTTCTCTTTCCCATCCAATGTGGATAATGAAGTGGTTACGAACGGTTGGGCTTTGGGTTTAGATTATCAACTTGGATCTAACTGGACACTTGGTTCAAACGTTTCATACAATGCAGTTAAGGATAATGGCGGTTTAGCGGATTATCAATTAGCATTCAACACACCAAACTATCGCACAAACGTAACCTTGGCCAATCGTAACATCGGTGGTTCTGGTTGGGGATTCAGCACAGTTTGGAGATACCAAGAGCAATTCGTTTGGCAATCATCTATTGTGAACCAAGTGGTTAATCAAACACAACAAAGTTTAATTCCTGCTTTCCATACATTAGATGCTCAAATCAGCAAGAAATTGTCTGGTATGAAATCAATCTTGAAAATCGGTGGATCGAATTTATTAGGTGCTCAATATACAACGGGTTGGGCGAACCCAACCGTGGGTAGCATCTACTACGTGAGCTTAACATTTGATCAATTATTGAACAAATAAAATTCTTCAATTTTTCTTGAGGCTGCCCCGAAAAGGGCAGCCTCTTTTTTTGTACCTTTGGGGATTCTATTTTTCAATTCAACTATGCAGGAGCCTAAGGATTTGACAGGATTTTCGCACATCGAGGTGTTAGGTGCCCGCGAGCATAATTTGAAAAATATCGATGTTTCCATCCCTCGAAATCAATTAGTGGTTATCACCGGAATTTCCGGCTCTGGGAAGTCTTCGCTTGCCTTTGATACCATTTATGCGGAAGGCCAACGGCGCTACATGGAAAGCTTTTCCGCCTACGCCCGATCCTTTTTAGGCAATATGGAACGCCCCGATGTCGATAAAATCGAAGGGCTTTCTCCCGTGATTTCCATCGAACAAAAAACAACGTCAAAAAATCCTCGGTCGACGGTGGGAACTACCACTGAGATTTATGATTTTCTTCGTCTTTTATTTGCCCGGGCCTCGGAAGCTTTTTCTTATTTATCGGGCGAGAAAATGGTGAGACAGTCGGTCGATCAAATCATCCATACTCTACTGTCTCAATTTGCTAAAAGTAAGGTCATTTTACTGGCTCCTTTAGTCAAGGGCCGGAAAGGCCATTACCGAGAATTATTTGTGCAAATTGCCAAATGGGGCTATACCAAAGTTCGTGTGGATGGCGAGGTAATGGATTTGCAAGAAAAAATGCAGTTGGACCGCTTCAAAGTCCACGACATCGAAGTTGTCATCGACCGCTTCATCGTCGAGGAATCCGAGCGGGTGCGATTGTCTCAAAGTTTACAAACCGCGATGCAAGTGGGAAAAGGGCAAGTGTTTGTATTGGATGGGAAAAACCAATTACATTATTTTTCTCAAACCCTCATGGATCCGAAAACGGGTTTGTCCTACGATGAGCCTGCGCCTAATTCCTTTTCGTTTAATAGTCCTTATGGTGCCTGTGCTTGTTGTAATGGCCTAGGCGTTATCGAAGAAATTACGGAGGAATCCGTCATTCCTGATCCATCTCTTAGCATTATTCGTGGGGCGATTGCACCGATAGGCGAATACCGAGAATTATGGATATTTAAACAATTGGAGGTCTTATTGAAACCTTTCGGCGTGGGTCTTTCTACGCCCATTGTAAAGTTTCCTCGCGCGGCCATGGACATCATGTTATATGGTACAAGCGAACCGGTGCCTGTTCCTTCGAAAAAATATGTGGGAACCGAATGGAGCACGCAATATGATGGAATCATCCATTTTTTGAAGCGTCAGCAAGAAAGTGGTTCGGAGAAAACGCAAGATTGGCTAAAGGATTTTTTGGTTATCAAAAAATGTCCAGAATGTGAAGGATTTCGATTGAAAAAAGAGTCATTGCACTTTAAGATTGACGGGAAGCATATAGGTGAATTGGCCCAAATGGACATCTCGGAATTAGAGGATTGGTTTGCGGGCGTGGAGGAGCGGATGTCGGAGCGTCAGCAACAAATCGGCCACGAAGTCCTTAAAGAAATCCGCAAACGGGTTGGTTTCTTGACGCAAATTGGGTTAACCTATTTGACTTTGGATCGGCCGATGAAGAGTTTGTCTGGGGGGGAATCCCAACGTATCCGCTTGGCCACGCAAATCGGGACTCAATTAGTGGGCGTACTTTACATCATGGATGAACCTTCCATCGGATTGCATCAGCGGGATAATGAAAAATTGATTATCGCTTTAAAGGATTTGCGGGATTTAGGCAATTCGGTGCTGGTGGTCGAGCATGATAAGGATATGATGTTGGAATCCGATTACATCTTGGACATAGGTCCAGGGGCGGGTCGACATGGTGGTCAAGTCGTAGGTCAAGGTACTCCGAGCGAGTTTTTGAAATTAGGTACGCCTACGGCAAATTACCTGAATGGCGCCTTAGAAATCGCGGTTCCCAAAATACGTAGAAAAGGCAATGGCCAAGTGATTCAGTTAAAGGGGGCAACTGGAAATAATTTAA
>CANHCG010000208.1 GCA_947459055.1 Cytophagaceae bacterium
ATTTCTAGAAATCAGAAAAAGGCACAGCACATAAAAATGAAAATAAGTAGACGAAGTTTCATAATAAATTGATTTTAAAATATACGATTTAATAGGTTCATTTAATTTATTGGGCATTTATTTGTAACCAGGCATAGGCTGCTGCGGCTTTAATATCTAAATTATCGGCCTCAGCGGAGTCTTGAGAGGTTGTTGAATCCAAGGTGATAGTCCCAGTGGATAATTGTATTCGTTCGATGATCATTCGGTCCTCTGCGGAGGTAGAGGTCGCTAGCGCCTTGCATAATTCTATTTTTTCTGATTTTTTGGATGAATGCTCAAAGTGAAGGAGACATTTTCTGATTTCTTGAAATAGGTCATCCGCATGGTGCCTGGATTGTTGGTAATGAACAAAAGCGCCACCTAGTAGGTAGGCATAGGCCTCTGAATTTGGATCTTCTTTCAACGCGGAGTTGGCAACGGATTTCCAAGTAGCTGTATTCATTTTGGGCAGTAAAAATCCGAGGGCATAGGCGGCTAAAGTTCGGTTTTGGGGATTTTCATTGCTTATTTCCTTGAGCAGGGCTGTGTAGTCGGGAAGTTCGCGGGGATGATTTCCTAGTGAATAGCCCCAGCGGGTAAATGAATAAATCATTCCCTGGGAATTGAGGTCCTGACGAACTACTTTCTGATTCAAATTTTTGAAGGAAAAGCCAAGTTTGGCTAATGATTCGGCTGCATGAATTCGATCGGGACCAGAGCTAGTTAAATAGGCTTTTTGGATTTTAGTTAACCAAATGTTGCGCTGAGCGCTTTCGTTGGAAGCGAGGAATTGGGCGCGCCAATATCCAATTCGTTTCTGAGGGGTTTCTTCAAAGGGTTTAAGTTGGGTCAGCGCCAACCTCTCGGCCTCTTTTTTTAAACCTAATTTTGCTAGAAATTCAATGGCGTGGACAGATACCCAAAAGTTTTTGCACTGGGCCACTTGGATTAAGACTTGGATTTGATTTGATTTTGTGGGCAATTCAGCTGGTTGACCTACTTGCCCAAGCCACATGCTACTGGAAAGAAATAAGGTCAATAGGTTCATTTTCTTCCATCTAGGGAAATGATTGAATCAAAAAAACCGATTTCTTCCAACTGTCCTCTTAATCGCTTTAATTCCTCTGGATTTAAATTACGTAGAGGACTTCGACAAACACCAAAGTCCAAACCGGTCATATTCATGATTGCTTTTCCACCCACGATTGCGTTTACGTGATTTAGCATGATTTCTACGACTTGAATTGATTTCATTTGAAGACTACGGGCCAAGGCATAGTTTTGATCAGCATACGCATTTAAAATCGCATGATAGACCCCAGGCATAAAATTAAAGGTAGTGCCAATGGCTCCTTCGATACCTAGGACAAGGCCATTAATCAAAATCTCATCATGGCCATGCAAGACGTCGAATCGACCATTTTCTAAGGCTATGCATTGATGCATATCCATGTAGTCGGTATGGGTGAATTTAACACCGGCTAAGTTGGGGATAATCCCAGATGCTTTTTTGAATAATTGGTTTACCTTGATATGGGAGCCTGTGACAGCGGGTAAATGGTAATAGTAAAAAGGGGTATTGGGCGCGGATGAGGCTACTTGTTTGCAAAAGTCGACCATCACATCAATATCTGAGGAAGGGAAAAAATTGGGGGCCATACAAGCCACAGCGTATACGCCATTTTTCTCTCCATGAGCGGCTAGGTCCTTGGCTATTTCGATACTGGAACTCCCTACATGTACGATGATTTTGAAATGATCATCACTAAATTCCATCCATTTTTCAATGATGGCTTTTCGTTCCTCGATCGTTAATAACATCCCTTCACCCGTGGAACCATTGACAAAAACACCGGCGACACCTTGACTCTTTAATCGGTCGGCATAGGCTGGAATTAGGTCTAAATGAATCTTTCCATCCGGGCGAAAAGGAGTAAATACCGCTGCAATTAAACCTTTGATTTTGGGGTAAGGAAACATGTTATTTAAAAAATTAAAATTTTTCTAAATTAAACATTATTATTTAAAAATTAGATTGGTCTATTTCGTTGAAGGGCTGAACTGAAAATAGATTCTTTGTGAAAAATAGGTGTACAACCGTTGCTTAAGCCATTTTTTATACCGATGTTATCGAGGATTATCGAAACAAATCTTTTTGATGTGCTAATTTTGGATTTGAATAAACGGTAATACCGTTGTATTTATCGGGTTTTTCTTCCGCTTTGGTGGCTCTGCGATGATATGGGTGTCCATCTGTGGTGGAATAATGTACTACAAATGACTTTCGGGTCTTTTGAATATCGTTAATAGGCATTCCCCCATGCGCTAATGCCCCATGCCAAATCAATATATCCCCTTTTTTTATCAGTAGAACCTCTTTTTTTAAGTTATTTTGCGCGCATGTTTTGGTTAAATACTTTGAAAAATCATCTGGACTGAAAAGTGATTTTTCATGATCATAGAGAATCCCTGTTTTTCCAAAATCAAATTTTTTCATGAGATGTGATTTTGGATAATAAAATAAAGGTCCTGCATCCACATGTACGTCTTCCATCGGTATCCAAGCTGCGGCAAGGTGGCTGGGGATCTTGGTGGTAACCCAAGGAAAGTCTTGATGAATGTCTTGTTGGCTACTATACCTAAAGATTAAACTTTGAAATACTGCTACATTCGGACTTAGACTTGCTTGTAAAAAAGGAGCCAAATTTGGGTGCGTAATTAATTTTTTTGCGGGAATCGAACTATCATGATAATCGATGAAACGAGTTCCTACTCCTTTGAGCTTTTCCTGTGGAATCAGACGAATAGGAGTTTCTTTTTGGTCATTAAATCGATGAGCTAAACCATCAATGTCATATTGTTTATGATTTTCGGTTAAATATTCTATTTCATTCCAAACGCTATCGATGGCTTCTTGTGGAAGACAATTTTCTAACACCACATACCCATATTCTCTAAAAAAGTTTAGTTTTTGTTCTAAATCATAGGGCAAATCTCCAAAAGAAGAAATATTCTTTTTTATTTCTTTGAATGAATAGCTTTCACGATCTAAAAAGGGTAAGGTTTTTGGATCAAAGTCTAGGACTTTAGAATTTTTACGACTTCCAAACTGGTGGTTCAATCGATATTGAATTCGCTCAATTTTCTTCTTTAAGGATTTTTTTGCTTTTCTAAGTTGGACTTTCAGTTCTGAAATCATATCGATTGCATTTGACTTTCAAAAATATGCGTTTTATTTTTTTTTGTGCTACCGTTAAATAATTTGTTGTTTCATTATCAAACTATTTTAATTCACACAAAAAAAGACGCCTATGCGTCTTTTTTTCTTGTTCATGAAGTATGATTATTAGGGGGAGGTATTGTGTTTGTATGCTCTTGGATAGTTAGCTAATTGGTAGGTAATGGTGCCGTTGGTGTCAACCTTTTCCCCTACTAACAATAATCCCGTGACATGCGGCGCAGCCATAGACGTTCCACTCATATAGGCATAGGAGCCTTTGGAAACCAAATAAGTGGAATATATACTCATACCCGGTGCGATGAAATCGATGGGGTCAGGATTTCCATAATTAGAAAAACTGGCTGCAAAAGCGGGTTTGGCATATACGTTATCATGGGCCGCTATCGTGAAAATATTCGGTCCATTGATATGCCCCGGGGAATACAGGTTCGCATCATCGCGTTCATTGCCTGCGGCGATGACGAATTTTACGCCTTTGTTTTGGGATGCTTTACTTACTGCATTATCTAGGGCTCGGGATAATGCGCTAGTCCAACTAATATTCGCCACATCTCCTTTGATTCCTTTTTCTCCTACATGATTTATTCCTGCAATGACCGTTGAAGTACTTCCCCGTCCCGTAGAATCCAATACTCGGACTGGAATGACTGGGTAGCCTGCTGCAACTCCTATAATGCCTTCCTTATTTTTAATGGCCCCAATAATTCCTGCTACGTGAGTGCCGTGTCCTTGGTAATCTAACTTGTCAGGCACCCCCAATTTATCTTGGAAGCACGAAAATCCTAGGGTATAATTGATGTTTAAATCTGGATGATTGTCAATCCCCGAATCAATGATCCAAGCCCGATGCGTGGTGTCTTTCGGGTTAAATTCCGTAAAACCACCAATACTCAAAATACCTGGGGGAATGGCCTCAACAGGCGCCGTGCCATTTTTCCCTTTGACAGGATCTCCATCCTCCATGCCTGAGAAAGTGATTACTTGATCTATTTCTACAAACTCAACCTCCGAGTCGGCGGCTATTTTGTCC
>CANHCG010000209.1 GCA_947459055.1 Cytophagaceae bacterium
CCTGTTTTTCTCCAAATATTCCAGGCTTGCATGCCATCTGGATAGTGTGCAATGTAGCGCTGAATAGCAATCTTTTTCAAATTACCTGCCGCACCTGCCGCTTCCAATGAAACGCCCGCTTGAGCTAAATAATCACTTGCAACCGAAAGACCCCATTGTTCATACGATAAGGAAATACCTGTGCTATAGGTCGTCGATAAAGATTCAGACGTCCAACCATAATTGGCCGCCTCTGCTCTTGCTAATGCAATTTGACCAGCAGACATTACCACCACATTGCCATTTTCCTTACGGAAATCTCCCCGAAGGATACGAGCCCAATTTGAATTAGCTGACGTAAATGCTTCCACTTTCGCACGAACTAAACCATAAGGAACACCTACATTAGAGGTTTCTAAGGCATTACTAGCCGTTTGATCCTGTGTAGCCCCACCAAATGCCTTCTGGCGTGAGTCACCTAAAGAACCCAACAAATCAGTCATCGTTTTACTTTCACCATAATCTTTCCGACCATTATACAAAGCAAACCATGAAGACTTGAAATTTCCCCCTGGATATTTAAGCACCATGTTTTGTGCATTTGATTGAATATATCCAGCAGGATCATTCAATGCCGCCGCAAATTGAGTCGCTGCAAATCCACCCGATGCTGGAAATCTTTTCGATAACTGCAAGGACATCAACATCCGCAAGGAATTCGCTGCACGTTTCCAATTAGTCACATCTCCCGAATAAATCAAATCTCCTTTCACAGGCGATGAATCGAACGCCCCTACCGCTTTGGTTAAGGCCGCAATCATTCCTTTGTAAATATCCTCTTGACGATCATATTTAGGATTTGCATTCTTAACCCCTAATAAGGCCTCTGAATACGGAACATCTCCCCAGCGATCTGTAATGGTCCAAAAAATATACTGTTGTAAAATTTTGGCAATCTGAGTCATATTATTGCTCTCATTCCGATCAATGATAATCTGTAAATCCATCAATGAACCTGCATATTCGCCTGAAAACTCAATTTGAGGCAAACTGTAAAGTGACGCATCTGTATATTGCGTTTCGGAAAAATACTGACCATATAAACCTGGTCGAGTAGAAGCCGCATAGCCACCTAAACCTGCTTGAACGTTTGCCATCAAGGCAGACATTGTAGGCTCCGACGTAGCAGCTGGATTCACGTTGGTATCACCAAAGTCATCCAATTTTTGACATCCTCCTAAACTTACTAGCAATAAGCTTGAGAATATATATAAGATTTTCTTTTTCATGTCTTTGTATTTACCTTTAATTAAAACCCAAATTTAATATTGACACCATATCCACGAGTTCCAGGCCACTGTCCTGTCTCTCCACTCACCGCTGAAATTTCAGAAGGATCAAAATCCTTCGTCGTCGCATAAAGTAGCACTGGGTTTCTAGCCACTAAAGAAATATTAACCGATTGGAAATATTTATTCATTCCTAATTTCTTCACCGGAAGATTATATCCAAGCGCTAATTCACGTAGCTTCACAAATGTCAAATCATAGATATAAGGATCAAATGTCTTGTTATTGTAAAGGTTATGGAAGTAATCCTGCGCCTCTACATAGAAATCCACCGCTTTACCCTCTGCATTTACGCCTTTAGTATGAACTCCACCACCATCAGCTACCGCATCACGAATTGGATTTCCCTTGTCGTTTATCGTTGCCGTTTGCGCAGTCAGACCTGAGAATGAACCCCACATGTTCGACAAGGAAGCAAATTTACCCCCTACCTGGAAGTCAATATTCACATTTAATGTAAAGTCATTCATGAAGGTGAATGAATTCTGCAAACCTCCTGTATAATCAGGAAGTACTGAACCAAAATTCACTTTTGGATCATTTACATAAAATCCACTTGCATCAAGTACGGGTTGGCCATTAATTCGCTTAATTCCATTTCCGTACAATTGTCCCCAACGCTTTCCTTCTGAGTGTACTAAGTAAGGCATCGTTGTACCCCAAACACCCTGAACGCCAGAAGTTTGAGTAATACCATATTTTGGACTTAATGAAACCACGTCATTTTGGATCAATTTAGAAACCGTTCCTGAAATTTTCCAAGACAAATTAGTCGATACGATCGGACGTGCGTTTAATTGGATATCTAATCCTTTTTTAGCAATCTCTCCAATATTCGTCAACAAAGATGTATATCCACTAGCTCCATTTACACTTAAAGCATAAGGGAAATCCTTTTCAGCCCCTTGCCAGATCGTAGCAGAGAAACCTAAACGATCATTCATGAATGATAAATCTAAACCGATTTCAGCTTGAGTAACCACAGATCCTTTGATGTTTGGATCGACCAAAGTATTTGAGGCCGACATTAAGAAATCCGTTCCCCACTTATATTGCCCAAGGCTATACGCTGAACCTGGGAATCGATAAGCACCGAAACTTTCATTGCTCGTTCCAAGGGCCTTTGGAATTTCTCCCCATGATCCTCTCAATTTACCATAAGAAATCCATGGTAATTGGGTAGCAATTAAATCACTAAATACAAATGACAAACCTGCTGATTTCGAAAGAACTGAATTAGCCGTTTGAGGTAAAGTAGAATACCAGTCATTCCGGAAAGTAACATCCGCAAACAAGAAGTTCTTGTATCCAAAAGTTCCTTTTCCAATTAATGCGCGGTATTTCTCTAACAAACGATCATTTCCAATCGTCGCAGGATCCACTGAATTAGATACGGTATACAAATCGGCTACACTTAAACCATTGTTTGTGTTAGCGCTGTTGCTTGAATAAGTCCACTCAAAAAAGTCAGTACCTACGTTGGCATCAATCGTAAAATCCTTGATTTTCTTTGTGTAATTCGCGAACAATTCCATGTTCGTACGATCCGAGTAGGTCTGACCTGTGTAATAATATCCTTTCGCTTCTGGTGAATTACCCGTGGTTTGCAAACCACTTTCATTCAAACGAGAACTGTAACGATAATCAGATAATCCCGTATTTTGTTGCTTACGATAAGTAGCGATAAATTTCAAATCATCATTCACCTTATAAGTAAAGGCTACGTTACCGAACAAACGATTTCGTTGATTCGTTTGATTCACTAAATCAAACCATGAGAAAAAGTTATACCAGTAGTTACCTGCATAAAAGTTTTTCTTATTAGACGCATCATAGGCATCTGGATTTGCGTGATTCCATGAAGCATAAATTCCTTCAGGCGTTCTTAAATCCTTCAATTCCTTCATGATGTTCATATCCAAATTCCGGTGAAACCATTGGTTAAATGATCCCGAAGATTGATTGGAATAACCATCGTCAATTTCCCCTTTTTGAATTTGACTCACATAGTTGATATCGGCACTTACCATGAAATGCTTGTTCAACGTATAAGCCGTCATCACGTTTAAAGTATTTTTATTTAAAGAGGTATTAGCTAATAAGCCATCGATCGCTTGATTTCCGTAGGTTAATTTGAATTTCAACTTATCCGAGGAAGAATTAATCGTGAAGCTATTATTTTTCGTTACACCTGTGCGGTAAAAATCACGCGCATTATTTGGTTGAGGCGTCAAAGAAGCCGTTTTAAACGAATAAGGGCTTCCAGCATACCATGCGTACCAAGGAATATATTCTTGACCGACCATACGAGGCCCCCATGAAGCATCATCACTGTAGTCATGGTAATATTTGCCATCCAAGGCTTTCCACTCAGCAGGATCAGTCGACTTGTATTTATATTGCATCAAATCACCCACAGCACCACCGGCGTATGAATTTTGATAATTTGGCAAAATATAAGGAGACTCAAATAAAATACCTGAATTGACGGTAATTCCAAGTCCTGGTTGTTGGGGAGCAATATTTTTCAACGTAATAACAATGGCCCCATTGGCTCCTTGAGAACCAAATTGAGCCGCAGCCGCCGCACCTTGCAACACGGAAACGTTTTCAATATCATCTAAGTTAATGTCATCTGAATTTGGTAAAATCGTACCATTTACCACATATAGTGCACCAGATCCTAAACCGAATCCTGATACCCCACGTAAACGAACTTCAGTAGATCGACCTAAGGCAGCAGCTGATTGGGAACGAACTTGAATACCTGAAACCTTACCCGCTAAGGCATTGTTTAGGTTCGTTTGACGAATGACGTTCAATTGTTTTTGGTCGACTACCTGAGCGTTATTTGACGTTGATCTTGCATTACGCGTAGATCCATAAGCCCCTGTTACAATAACTTCTGAAAGCTCAGAAACATCGGAAGCTAGGACAACATCAATTTTCGATTGACTCCCTACC
>CANHCG010000210.1 GCA_947459055.1 Cytophagaceae bacterium
CCGTCGCGGTATTACATATCACGAATTCGGTCCAATTACCCATTTCTTTTTTAAAATCCTATTACGTTTACGCGGGTGTTCAGGATGCCTTGGTTCAGTGGTGGTATGGTCATAATGCGGTGGCATTTTTCTTGACGACGCCATTTTTAGGGTTGATGTATTATTTCTTACCCAAAATGTCGAATCGGCCGGTGTATTCGTATCGATTGTCCATTTTACACTTTTGGGCTTTAATATTCATTTACATCTGGGCGGGGCCACATCATTTATTGTATTCGAGTTTGCCGGAATGGGCACAATCGTTGGGAGTTGTGTTTTCGATTATGTTAATCGCGCCTTCTTGGGGTGGGATGATTAATGGTTTGTTGACCTTACGTGGTGCATGGGATCAGGTTCGGGAGAATACGATTTTGAAATTCATGGTGGTGGGGATTACGACCTATGGCATGGCGACCTTCGAGGGGCCGATGTTGTCCTTGAAAAACATTAATGCGATTGCGCACTTTACGGATTGGATTGTTGCGCATGTGCACGTGGGGGCCTTGGGTTGGAATGGATTTTTGACCTTTGCGATGTTGTACTGGATGATTCCACGGATATTCCAAACGACCTTATTCTCTGAGAAATTGATTAAAACCCACTTTTGGATTGCGACGATTGGGATCGCGTTTTATGCCATTCCGATGTACATTTCGGGTTTTACCCAAGGCATGATGTGGAAGCAATTCACGGCGGAGGGAAATTTACAATATGGAAATTTCTTGGATACGACCTTGCAGGTGATTCCAATGCATCAAATGCGGGCCTTCGGTGGAACCTTGTATTTGATCGGTGCGATTTTAATGGCCTATAATTTATTTAAGACGATGGCGCAGGGGACTTTGTTGGCCAATGAACCCGCCGAAGCCGCAGCTTTATCTGTGGTGGAAGAAAAAGTAGAAGGTGCACATTGGCATCGCTGGATTGAAAAACGGCCGATCCAATTGTTAGTCGGTTCATTGGTGATGATATTGGTGGGTTCTTTGGTGGAGTTGGTGCCCACGTTCATGGTTAAATCGAATGTACCGACGATCGCCGCGGTTCAACCCTACACTGCATTAGAATTAGAAGGACGTGATATTTATATCCGGGAGGGTTGCGTCGGTTGTCACTCACAAATGGTGCGTCCGTTCCGTTCAGAGACTGAGCGCTATGGTGAATTTTCGAAATCGGGCGAATTCGTGTATGACCATCCCTTTCTGTGGGGTTCGAAACGGACTGGGCCGGATTTGCATCGAGAAGGGGGTAAATATCCGAATTCATGGCATTATCATCACATGCGGGAACCCGCGGCCATGTCGCCAGGCTCTATCATGCCGGCTTATGGATGGTTATATGACCAAAGTCTGAATACGTCTCAAACATCGGATAAATTAGCTGCCATGAAGCAATTAGGCGTTCCATATGAAGACATTCAGGTCCAAGAAGCCGTCAAGGATTTGGAGGCGCAAGCAAAAATTATTCAGGCACAATTGGCCACTGAAAAAATAAAAATAGGCGCTGACAAAGAGATTATTGCGTTGATTGCCTATTTACAACGATTAGGAACAGACATATCTAAAAAATAAGCCCATGTTTAAACAATTCATTTCCATCATTCCAGGAGCGGACCTCTATATGATCACCTCCTTGTGCATTTTCATGGTATTCTTTGTGTTAGTAGGTCTATATTTATTTTGGATGGACCGAGGGCATTTGAACAAGATGAGCCATTTACCTTTTGAATAAATTCGATTCTGACACCTTAGATTTATCCCGATGAGCGAGTACCTTTTAGAAATTTGGTTGGTTAGTACCATCGTCATGATGGGGATTGTGATTTTGATTGTGACACTCCAACTGCGCACTCTTTTACACCAATTAAGCAAAGATCCCAATGCCCCTGAAGATAACAGCTCCTGGTGGTCCAGATTCACAGGTCTAAAGCCTTTGGAAAAAGAACGGGAAATAATGATGGACCATACCCACGATGGGATAGAGGAATTAGATAATCCGACTCCGCCATGGTTTATGTATTTATTTTACTCAACCATCGTTTTTGGACTGATTTATGGTTTTTATTACCATGTCTACCAGGACGGAGATATTCAAGTAACTGAATACAAAACGGATATGGCCGCGGCAGAAAAAGCAAAAGAAGTATATATGAAGAAATTTGCGAATTCGGTGAATGAGAATAATGTAAGCGCGTCTACATCTGTGAAAGATTTAACGGAAGGTTCACAAGTCTATATGACAAATTGTGTAGCTTGTCATGGCGACAAAGGGCAAGGAGGCGTGGGGCCGAATTTGACCGATAAATTTTGGATTCATGGAGCGGGAATTAAGGATTTATTTAGAACTATTACGCAAGGGGTGCCAGAGAAGGGGATGATTGCGTGGAATAAAACGTTAAATCCATTACAAATTCAGAAAGTTGCTTCGTATATTTTAACTTTGCAAGGAACAAACCCACCAATGGGCAAAGAACCCCAAGGCGTGGAAATTCCATAGAAAAGAACCTTAAACCCTTTAAATATAAAAGCCATGAAAAAAAATATTGGAAAAATGGATCGTATTTTCCGATTTGCGGTCGCTATTAGTTTGTCTATTTTAGCTTATGCGGGTATTTTCCCTGCCGACTTAGCCCTTCCTGTTTACATTGTGTCTGTGGTAATTGCCTTAACGGGAGTTACCAGGGTCTGTTTATTGTATAAACCTTTTGGCATTACTACGTGCCGAGAAAAGGCTCCTTTTTAATTCAAAAAGGTCCGTTCGCGGACCTTCTTTTTTATGGCTCAACTCACTTTAGAAAATGATGATTTTCGGAATCATCTATCTAATCAATCGAAGGATGGAAAGCGCCTTTGGATTTATCCAGGCCGTATCATAGGCCAATTTTACCGCTTGCGTTCCTATTTTTCGTATTTCTTATTGATTGCCTTATTTGGTCTTCCTTGGATCGAAGTGAAGGGCCAACCCATATTCCTTTTTAATGTATTGGAACGCAAATTCATTTTTTGGGGAGTTCCCTTTTTTCCTCAGGATTTCCATTTGGTGGCCTTAGGTTTAGTGGCTTTTTTGATTTTCATTAGTTTATTTACGGTGTTGTTTGGGCGGATATGGTGCGGTTGGGCTTGTCCACAGACGATATTCATGGAAATGCTTTTTCGGAAAATCGAGTATTGGATCGAGGGAGATGATAAGGCTCAAAGGCGATTGGATGAAAGTCCTTGGAACCAAGAAAAAATCCTCAAAAAAGGGGCGAAGCATTTTTTATTTTTGATTTTGGCCTTTGTGATTTCCAATACCTTTTTGATGTATTTGGTTGGGAAAGCAGATTGGTTGAAACTCATCCAAGAGCCCGTAGGACTTCATATCGCTGGATTTTCAGCCATTTGGATCTTCACTGGTGTCTTTTATTTTGTATTTGCACGTTTTCGGGAGATGGTTTGCATGGTCGTTTGTCCATATGGCCGTTTGCAAGGTGTTCTATTAGACAATAATTCGATTTTGGTTCAATATGATCATAAACGAGGAGAACCTAGAGGTAAAATCAATGCCGACATTACGCAAGGTGATTGTATCGATTGCCATTGGTGTGTCCGGGTATGCCCCACGGGAATCGATATAAGGAATGGTTCGAACCAACTGGAATGCATCGGTTGCACCGCCTGCATCGATGCCTGTGATGCGGTCATGGATAAAATCCATCAACCTAAAAACCTTATTCGCTATGATAGTTTGAATGGGGTGAATTCGGGAACTAAACTAAGATTCAATTTACGAATTGGAGCCTATAGTGCTATTTTACTATTAATTGTGGGCTTTTTGGCTTATTTATTAGTGACCCGAAAACCCTTCGAAAGTACCTTATTGCGAACTCCGGGCATGACCTATCAATTCGATGAGAAGACGAAAATCGTGAGTAATTTATACCAACTCGAAATTTTAAATAAGTCCATGGAAGCTGAACGATTTGAAATTTCGGTGGAGAAACCCTACAAATTAGTATGGGTGGGAAATCCGAT
The DNA here is from genome assembly GCA_947459055.1 of Cytophagaceae bacterium. Classification (GTDB taxonomy): domain Bacteria; phylum Bacteroidota; class Bacteroidia; order Cytophagales; family Spirosomataceae; genus Aquirufa. The sequence continues at coordinate 4,050 of CANHCG010000210.1, forward strand.
TCAGGGCATCGAACAAGGCAAAATGGCGAAGGGCGAGTTTTTTATTCAGGTGCCTATCGGCAACCGAAGAAATGGAGAAAAACTGCCTGTACATATTCGTGAATTACAAGGAAAAGAAGAGATCATTAACACCAGTTTTATACAACCCGATGAAGAATAAAACAAAAAAAGGTTTCACTTGGGGCCATGGGATTATTGTTACATTTGTGCTTTTTGGTGCATTTATGGCCTATTTTTACATCC
>CANHCG010000211.1 GCA_947459055.1 Cytophagaceae bacterium
CAAAGGTCAACATTCCCATGCCTTCCTCAATATCCACCAAAGGCATCCACATCGTCACCGTTTTAGTCGTATCCAAAGGCCAATAATATTGATCCTGATGCCAAGGCGTATGGCCACCACCCGGTTCCTTAAAAAGCGCTTGATCATGATATAAACGCACATGAGACACGCCCAACAATTGCGCTGCGATTTCCCCAAAACGCTTATGCAAGGAGAATTCCTTGATTTTTTCATTTTCCTCCCACAAATTCATCATTTGCAAAAAGGCCTTTCCATAAGTATCTCGTTCTTCGATGGGTTTTTGTTGAGCCTTAAATGCCTCCGCCCAGGCCAATATGGCCGACCGATAAGGCGCTAATTCCGCTGCTGACATCAGTCCGGGTATATAGACATGTCCGTTTTTTTGAAAATAATCAATCTCCGTTTTCATGGGCTTATTTTTTTTCAAAATTCGCAGTTAAAATTTCATCAGACCACGACTAAATTTGTAAATTGTAATGCAATTTTACCCTCTTGCAAAAAATATTTCCCCATAAATGCTAATATTTATTTAGATGAAAGCGAGTTTGGAACGAGTTAGTGAAGATTTACAGAGTCCCTTTATAGTGAAGGAAGTCGTTCAGGCGCGCTTTGATGCGCCGTATCATTTTCATCCGGAATTTGAGCTTACCTTAATTATTGCGGGCGAAGGCAAACGCTTTGTGGGCAATCAAATTACGGATTTTCGACCGGGGGATTTGGTGTTATTGGGATCGAATTTGCCGCATTGTTGGCAAAACCACCGCAGTGACTGGCTTGGTCAAGAGGAAGATCCACTCGCAGCGCAAGCCTTAGTCCTTCATTTTAAACGCGATTTATTAGGGGATGGATTCTTAGATACGGCCTCTTGCCAGACGGTTCGACATCTATTAGAACGCGCCAAAGGTGGCTTGTCAATTCAAGGGCCTACGCAAGATCGGGTCGCGCGCGACATGTTAATGCTTAAGGAATTAGCCCCTTTCCCACGATTAATCGCCTTTTTGCAAATTTTACATAGCCTCACCTTAGCTGGTTCCGATGTCCAGGTAATCGACTCCAGTGAAGGAAATTATGCGCTTTCCCAAGTCGATTTAGAGCGAATCAACCGAGTATATGCCTACGTCATTGCCAATTACACACGCGAAGTACATTTAGACGAAGTGGCACATTTAGCGAACATGACCGAAACGGCTTTTTGTCGGTATTTTAAAAAAGTAACTCGCAAGACTTTTGTCGAAATGGTCACCGAATTTCGAATCAAACATGCCTGTCAAATGCTTCGAACGAGCGCGAAACCCATGGTAGAAATATGTTTTGAAAGCGGATTTGGAAATTTGTCGCATTTCAACAAACAGTTCAAACAACACATGCACATGCCTCCCCTCCAATACCGAAAAATGACTCTGGAGTGGAATTCCGCTTTATAAATTTTCTGATTTTTTCTCTGGGAAGGCCAAACTTAGCCCAATGCTAATGACCAAAATCCCGATGATCACCGCCAAGGACGAAAGAGTGCCAAAACCGATAAGTTCCAGGTAATGATGAGCCAACATTTTTAGGCCCACAAAACTCAACAAAACCCCCAAGCCCATCGGCAAAAAGCGAAATAAGCCCATCAAATTCGATAAGAAAAAGAATAAAGATCGTAAACCCATCACGGCGAACACATTGGAAAAGAAAACAATATAAGGGTCTTTCGAAATGGAGAAAATGGCTGGAATCGAATCCACGGCAAATAAAATGTCGGTAAATGCAATTACAACCACAATCACAAAAATGGGAGTAATGAACAATTTCCCCTTTTTGGTTCGGATGAAAAAACGGCCAATTACGTTCCGTTTAAAGACATTGAAATACTTAGACAAAAACTTCACAATCGGATGTTCACCCGGTTTCATTTCCTGTTCTTCTTCATGGGAAACGAGTATTTTGATTCCAGTATACACTAAAAACGCCCCGAATACATAGATAATCCAATCAAAACGCTGAAGTAAAGCCGCCCCTAGGAAAATGAATATTAAGCGCAATATAATTGCCCCTAAAACACCCCAAACTAAGATTTTCTTGTAGTAGCGCTTTTGAACTCCAAAGGAATTAAAAATGAGGATAAATACGAAGACATTATCGGCCGACAAGGAATATTCCACCAAATACCCCGTAATGAATTCAAGCGATAGGTTATTTTGAAAAAGTTCTATTTGAGTGTCAAATGAACCCGTGCCTAGATTAAGGTGGGGGGCAAAGGCTTGTTGGACCGCCAACAAATCCGCCGGCCCCTGAATCCCATGCACCATCGCCCCATTAAAACGCAAGAAAAAATAAAATCCAAGGGCCAATAAAACCCATGCCCCACTCCAGAATCCCGCTTCCCGAAAACTAACTTCCTCAGCTCCTGCTTTTTTGAAAATCCCTAAATCAATCAGCATCACAGCGATGACTAGAACTGAAAAAACAAGAAAAAATAGAGATTCACTCATTATTAATTAATTTTACGGATTCAAGCCACAAAGGTCGGAAAATTTGTCCAAAAACTTATGTACGAAGGAAAAAAGGTAATAGTTGTGATGCCCGCCTACAAAGCTGCACTGACACTGGAAAAAACGTATCATGAAATTCCGCACGATTGGGTAGATGAAGTGATTTTGGTGGATGACCACAGTCCCGACAACACCGTGGAAGTGGCCGCACAAATCGGAATCAAACACATTATCCGCCACGACAAAAACAAAGGCTACGGCGGCAATCAAAAAACCTGTTACACCAAAGCCCTCGAGTTAGGTGGCGACATCGTGATCATGTTGCACCCCGATTATCAATATACCCCCATGCTGTTAAAAGCCATGATTTCGATCATTGGTAATGACCTTTATCCGGTCGTTTTCGCCTCCCGCATTTTGGGAAAAGGAGCGCTGAAAGGCGGCATGCCTATTTATAAATACATTGCGAACCGTTTATTAACGCTATTCCAAAACATCCTAATCGACCAAAAACTATCTGAATACCATACCGGCTACCGCGCATTTTCGAAAGAAGTACTCCAAGCAGTGAATTTTACCGCTTGTGACGATGATTTTATTTTCGATAATCAAATGGTTTTGCAATTATTCTGGAAAGGCTTCGAAGTGGGCGAAGTCACGTGCCCAACTAAATATTTTGAAGAAGCTTCCTCCATCAATTTTAAACGTAGTTCCATTTATGGCCTCGGCGTCATCTGGTTTTCCATCCGCTACCGATTAGCAAAATGGGGCTGGAATTGGGATTTAATGAATTAAAAAAGGGAGGCTAAGCCTCCCTTTTTTGATGTTCGCCTCATCTAGCCTAAGCTAGACTATGGCTAATCCTTGCCGATTCATAAGGAATTCTGTGTTTAAAGCGTAATCTGTACGCCCAATAAAAAGTTAAATCCCGCCTGCGGATATTGAAAATTTTCCGTCGTTAAATCCCCGGCATATAAATAACTAAACGTATATCCATTGGAAGAATAGAGCGAATTCAGTACATTATTCGCCAAAAGTGTCGCCCGAATTTTTTTGGAAAACGTGTACCCCAAACGAACATCCTGCGTCACATATCCCGGGAGTGCGCGTGCCTCATTGGACGTATTGTCTAAATTTTGCTTTCCAATAAATTTGCCCAATAAACTAGCTTCCCAAGCACCTCGCGTATACGTAATCGTGCTTCCCGCAATCAGCGAAGGCGAATAAGCGATGTCCGTCAGTCCATGTGCGATGGATTTTTCCTCATAACTTTCATAATCGGTTAAATATTCCGTAAAATTTCGGATTTTGTTTTGACTGAGGGTCATATTGGCTTGCCACAACCAACGAGGATGAATTTGGTAATTCCAAGAGGCCTCTAGCCCGATTCGGTAGCTGTCTGGTGCATTTGTCCGTATCGCCTCCCCCACGGAATTCAGCGCGCCGGTAAGTACTAATTGGTCCACATATTGCATCCAATAGGCGTTCAACTGAAAACCAAACTTAGAAAAGCTTTGTTGGTATCCCAGCTCCCAATCCCGTAAAAATTCAGGTCGAGGCGGCCGACCGGGGTTATCGATGAAATCTTGCCGACTCGGTTCCTTGCTACCGACCGAATACGAGGTAAACAATTTAGCGCTCGGTGTAATCACATGTGTCAAACCCACCTTCGGATTAAAAAAATCATAGGATAAAGTCCGACCTATATCCTGTCGCTTATCCCCAATCCCCGCCATGGTATAACCCACACCCCGGTATTGTAGATCCACATAAGCATTCC
>CANHCG010000212.1 GCA_947459055.1 Cytophagaceae bacterium
GGTAAATTATTTTCTGTGTTTGCTTTTGCGATGGGAGTTCCTGCGGTGGATGTGGAAGTGGCAGGCGCGTTAATGGGAAAGAAAATGGTGGTGAATGAGTTTGTAGCTTATTTGGATATGGTGAAATTGAAAGATACTTTAAGTCCAAAGACAATTGCTATTACGAGTTTTGCTTTGTGTGGCTTTGCCAATTTTTCATCAGTGGCGATTCAAATCGGAGGTATTGGGGAATTAGCGCCATCTCGCCGGTCTGACCTGGCGAAATTAGGTTTCAAAGCGTTAATTGCCGGAACGCTAGCGAGTTATTTATCTGCAACCTTAGCTGGATTATTATTGTAATATGCGTATAGATCCCGAAACCGTCGAGCGAATAAAGCAAACGGCTGCGGTGGCAGACGTGATCGGGGATTATGTAAGTGTGAAGAAAAAGGGCGCTAATTTTTGGGCTTGTTGCCCCTTCCATGGAGAAAAAACGCCTTCTTTTTCCATTTCTCCGAGTAAAGGAATTTATAAATGTTTTGGTTGTGGGAAGGCCGGCGATTCCGTTCGATTCATCATGGACATCGAAGGCCTCGGTTACGGTGAGGCACTTCGGCATTTAGCGAAAAAATACGGCATCGACATCCAGGAGGAAGAAATGACGGATGACCAACTTCTTCGTCAAAATGAAAAGGAAAGTTTGTTGATCATTTTGGAATATGCCAAAACCTATTTCAAAAGTCAATTACACGATTCCGAAGAAGGGAAATCCATCGCTTGGCCCTATTTCAAAGAACGCGGTTTTTCAGAAGCCACCTTGCAGTCCTTTGATTTAGGCTATAGTCCAGAAGCTTGGGACGCCTTTTTGAAAGCAGCGCTCAAACAGGGTTTTTCCCAAGAAATCATCGAGAAGGCAGGTTTGGTTACGCAAAAAAACGACGAGGGAAAAGTATATGATCGGTTTAGAAATCGGGTGATTTTCCCGATTCATAATGTCTCTGGAAAAACCATTGCCTTCGGTGCGCGGATTTTACGTAATGATCCGAAGTCCAATCAGGCTAAATACCTGAATTCCCCCGAGACTGAAGTTTATCACAAATCATCCAGTCTGTACGGCATTTTTCAAGCGAAAAATGAAATCCGAAAACTCGATGTTTGCTATTTGGTGGAAGGCTATACGGATGTTATTTCCTTGCATCAGGCGGGGATTCATAATGTGGTGGCCTCTTCGGGAACGTCTTTGACAGTAGAACAAATTCGACTCATCGGCCGATTTACCCAGCACGTCACGGTTCTCTATGATGGTGATTCCGCCGGGATTAAGGCCGCTTTGCGGGGAATGGACCTGATTTTAGAGGAAGGATTACAAGTGAATTTAGTGGTTTTCCCAGAAGGACAGGATCCGGATAGTTTTGTTCGTAAGATCGGTAGCGAGGCTTTTATTGACTATATCAAGGAGCATGCGAAAGATGTGATTTCTTTTCAGGCCAATTTGTTTTTAAAAGAAGCGGGCGATGATCCATTTAAGCGTGCGGAGTTAATTAAAGAGATGGTGCAAAGCATTTCGAAGATTCCGGATGCGATCCAACGAAGTCTGTTTATTCAAAAAACAGCCTCGATGATGCGCTTAGAGGAAGAGGTGTTGTTGGCTGAAATGAACAAAATCCACCTGAAAAATCTGAAACAGAAGGGTGGGTCCGTTCAATTACCTGGGCAGGTAAGTCCTCAGGATTACCAAGAAATTCGGCAGTTGATTGAGCCCACAGCCCAGCCGGAAACGCCGACCCAACAAAATTTGGCTTATTACCAAGAATCGGAATGCATTCGCTTGTTGATTAATTTTGGGCATTTGGAGATTAATCCAGAAAAAGCCCCGGGCGTGAGTTTGACCCATTATTTAATCGATGAATTGGACGGTGTGCATTTTCAAGTGCCGCTGTTTAATCAAATCATGGCCATATGTAAAGAGGCATTCCAACAAGGAAGCAGTCCCAAGTCTGATTTTTATTTGCATCATGCGAATGAAGAAATTCAGCGGTTTGCGATTGATTGCTCGTCGGATAAACACAATTTGTCGACTACTTGGAAAGATAAACATGACATTCGGGTGACGATGGAGCATGATATGTTAGAAGATTTAGCTTTTAAAAATGTATTGCGGCTTCGTAAAGTGTATAATGATCAAAAACTGCAGGAGGCTTTAGATCTGATGGCGAATTTCCAGGGGGATCCGTCGGACATGAACGAATTATTATTGAATTTCATTCATTTAAAAGAAGTACAAAAAAATATTTCACAAGAATTAGGTACGGTGATTGAAAAATGACCTAATTTTGCCCAATTAATATTTTAATGAAAAAGATTCTGTCCATATTGCTATTCGTTGTTCTCCTGTATCAGGCGGGGGGATTTGCTTTGCAATATTTGGCTACATCTGGATCTGAAGCCATTTCGCTGGATGAAAATGCGGAGACGATGGTGGTTAAAATCCCGATTTCATTGCCTTATCAAACAGATTGGGAGGCCCCAAGGGAGGTAGAAGGTGAGTTGAGACAAGGAGATGAGTTCTACCAAATGGTAGACCAAAAAATGGAAAATGATACGCTATATACGACCATTGTGGCGGATCAGAATGCTCGAGATCGTTTTTTTGATTTAGCGAATCAGGTGTCGGAGCACTTGTCGGATGAACCTGAAAAAGCGCCAGCCAAATCGAAGTTGATTCAAACCCTTGTGAAGGAATATTGTGCTTCTACCGATGCTTGGGTATTTTATGTTTTAGAATGGCCAGTAAAAATAATGCCCACTGACCATCCGGTTCTAGCTCTGAAATTCTTTTCGGGCGCTTTGGATTCCCCTCCCCAGTTTAGTTAATTTTTCGGATTCAATTTTTCGGGCACACGTTAAACGTATGTGTCCTTATTTGTTGTATTTAAAAATTAACTACCATGAAAAAATTTATTTTAATCTTCCTCTTTATAGGGACGTTTTCTTCTTTTGTCTATAGTCAGGGTTGTGTCAATGTGCGACATATGTCTTGCTCGGTGGGTACTGGAGCCAATTCGAATTCCATGATGCACCCGGGCCAATGGCAAGTATCCTTAGGTTTCCGCAACTTACACTCCTATAAGCATTTTATTGGGGCTGATTATCAGCCTGCTCGCGAGGCTGCGGGTAATAATGTTATCAATGATACACAAGGATTTGACATCGGTGTGACCTATTCGGTAACTGATCGTCTTTCCATCAGTGCGAATATTCCCTTTACCTTTAATTATCGTTCCTCAATGTATGAACATTATGGAAATGCCGTGGCTGTAAATCCGCAACAATTGAGATTTTCAACGCAGGCTAATGGTTTTGGAGATGCTCGTTTATCTGCCTCTTATTGGATCTTAGATCCTATTAAACATATGAAGGGTAATTTTTCTATGGGTGTTGGCATTAAATTGCCAACTGGGAATGCAAATGTGATCGATGACGTACATCGTCGAAAAACCGATGGTACGGATTATACCGTACAAAAAGCGGTAGATCAATCGATTCAATTGGGCGATGGGGGTGTTGGAATTAATTTAGAGTTTCAAGGATACCAACAATTATTCACCCGTACATCTCTGTATTACAATGGTTTCTACATGTCAAATCCGCGTAATACTAATACAACGCAACAAAATGCACCTGATAAACCTGTGACGGATGTAATGATTAAGTACCATTCGGTAGCGGATCAATATGCAGGTCGTGTTGGGTTGAATTATGCACTAGCACCAAAGGCAGGTATTGGGGCAACCTTGGGGGCACGAATTGAGGGAATTCCGGCTTATGATTTAATTGGGGCTAGTGATGGATTTCGTCGGCCTGGATTTATTTTTTCGATCGAGCCTGGACTAAGTTATTCGACGTTGAAAAATACCTTTTTTGTATCAGTACCTGTGGCGACCCAACGGAATCGAATCAAATCAGCCAATGATTGGGTCACAGGACGACATGGTGACGCCGCCTTTTCAGATTATTTTATTTCGGCGACGGTGACACATCGCTTTTAAGACATTAAATAAATTATTTAGCTTTGCTATAAACAAGGCAGGAATTGGACACATATTCATTCTATATTTCAAAAAAAATGCCCCGAATATTTCCGGGGCATTTTTAATTTAAACGGTTGTAAGAATTAAAGGCCTAAAGACCTAAAATCTTATTATTGAACTCTTCATCCGCACCTGTTCCCGCAAAATCATCAAACACTTTTTCTGTCGCTTTAATGATATGGCTCGCAATAAATGGTGCACC
>CANHCG010000213.1 GCA_947459055.1 Cytophagaceae bacterium
AATTCCTTCGCCATTTCAGTCACCAAAACCAATTCCTCCGGATTTCGGGTGCCATCATCATTCCAATCCGGGATGTTTTCGGGCATCACCTGCATCCCATATTCCTCCACCGATTTCTCAAAGGCCCGATGCGCATAAACAATAGCTTCCAATAAACTATTCGAGGCCAAACGGTTCGCTCCGTGTAAACCCGTATGGGAACATTCCCCCGCGGCATATAAATGATGGATATTCGTCCGACTATACTCATCCACAATAATTCCCCCGCATAAATAATGCTGCGCTGGCACCACGGGAATCATTTCCTCTGACATATCGATGCCCAATTCCTTCAAACAATGCGCATAAATCATGGGGAAATGCTGCAAGATTTCCTCTTTTGGGATATGCCGCGTATCTAAAAACACATGATCCGTTCCCTGCCTTTTCATTTCAGAGTCAATCGCTCGAGCGACAATATCCCGCGGGGCCAAGGACAAGCGAGCATCGTACTTTTCCATAAACGTGGACCCATCCTGATTTTTCAAAATGCCTCCATGTCCGCGAACAGCTTCGGAAATTAAGAAACTTGGTTTTTTACCAGGATTGTACAAGGCTGTGGGATGAAATTGGATGAATTCCATGCCTTGCACGAAACCTTTGGCCCGATAGGCCATCGCAATGCCGTCACCAGTGGCGATTTTAGGATTGGTGGTAGACTGATAGACTTGACCGATTCCGCCGGTGGCTAATAAAGTTGTTTTCCCCAAAAAAGTCTCCACTTTTTTGGTCTTTTTATTCAACACATATACCCCAAAACATTTTTTATTGGGGGTGTCTTTGGTGACTTTTTCACCCAGATGATGTTGGGTAATCAAATCCACCGCAAAATAATGGGTAAAAAAATCCACGGAAGAGAAGGATTTGACTTTGGCTAATAAAGCACGTTCAATTTCATTTCCGGTGGAATCCTTGTAATGCAAAATACGTTTATCGGAATGCCCGCCTTCTTTGACTAAATCGAAGCTACCATCGGCCCGACGATCAAAATCCGTCCCATACGAAATCAATTCCTTCAATCGTTCCGGCGCCTCCCGAACTACCAATTCCACCACGGCCGGATCACTTAAAAAATCCCCTGCTACGAGCGTATCCTGAATATGTTTTTCGAACGAATCCTCCTGATCCCAAACCGCAGCGATACCGCCTTGGGCATATTTTGTATTGGTTTCTTCCGCAACGGTTTTGGTAATGACCGCAATTTTAACCGCTTGGTTTTTCTCCTCAAAATAAGCGGCTATTTTAGCCGTATAGGACAACCCAGCAATTCCAGAACCGATGACAATAAAGTCATACGTAGGCATATTATTTCGTTTTGTCTCGCAAATTAACCAAAATGTGCTTTAAAAGGTCTATTCCCATTAATTTATTGTAATTTCGCCGCTAATAAATTAAACCCTTAAAAAACAATAATGGAATCCAATAACAACACCTCCAAAGTAGCCCTGATTGTCCTCGCTGTATTATCCGCAGTATTGGGCGTCTTGTATTTTAGATCAAATCAATTAAACACAGAACAAGCGGTTTCCATCGAGGAAAAAGCAACTGAATTAGCGAATACGCGTACAAAATTGGATTCGATTTCAACCCAATTGGACAGCAAAATCGCCGAAATCAAAGCATTAGGCGGACAAGTAGCCGACCTTGAAGCGCTAAAAGTTCAATTAGAACAAGACAAAGCTTCGTTGAAAAAAGCCAATCATGCGACCATCGCTTCTTATGAGGCTAAAATCAAAGAATACGATGGATTTTTGGTTCAAAAAGATGCTGACATAGTCGAGTTGAAAAAGCAAAACGGTGTTTTGACCGAAAACAACCAAGTGTTAACGACGCAGAACGAAAGCCTGAATACCGAAAACACGGGCCTAAAGACCCAAAATAAAACCTTAGCCGATACGCTATCTGAAGTAGCTGCAAAGAATAAAGAATTAGCCCGCAAAGTTAGTATTGCCGCTGCCTTAAAAGCCCAAAACATCCGCATCTTAGCCGTGAATGCTAAAGGAAAAGAAACCGAGCGTTCTCGTTTAAATGGTAAGCGCATCGATAAATTAAAAATCGCTTTCAGTTTAGCCACAAACCCAATCACGAAATTGGAAAATAAAATCATTTACGTTCGCGTATTGGATGGCGAAGGCGCTACGTTAGCTGACGAGGCAAATGGTTCTGGAAAGATCAACCAAGGTGGAAAAGAGATCCCTTTCACCGCCAAACAAACTGTCACCTATTCGAATGATAACCAAGAAGTGAGTTTCTTATATCCTCGCGGAGGTGTGGCTTACAAACCAGGAAAATACACGGTTGAGTTATATGCAGAAGGCTTTGCCATCGGAACTGGAAGTTTTGAAGTAAAATAGTCCGAATAAAGACATAATGAAAAGAGCCGCCGACCAGCGGCTTTTTTTATTTGGTACCCCAGAAGGAATTAAAACTCTTGTTGAACACAAGACTCGCCCCAAAGGTCTGATTGATTTGATAGGAGTTTAAGGAACCCAAAAGTGTCGTTTGTACATTTCGGTTATAGGTCTTCGCACGCAAACTTCCATCACGTTTCACAAACCATTCCAATGCCCAATCGCCCAATAATATCTGTGGACTTGTTTGATTTCGGGCATCCGTAAATCCTCCGCTGCGGGAAATGCGTAGGCGATTATTTACATTATAAGAAGCACGCAATTGGAGATTGGTTAGAATGTCTTGGGTTAGGGATCCCCCACCCAAATAGACGTCGATGTTTAAATCCTTATTAATCTGCGAAGCTAAATTACTCAGCTGATTCGATAGCATCTCTGTGAAATTCCCTACTAAATTTCCCAAAGCGATGCCGCTCCCTCCAAAAGGGGAAACGAGTTGGCCGAATAAAAGGATGTTACTTACTTGTCGGGTCAACTCCTGCTCGTCTGTTTTAATCCGATTCGTAAATGCGGTAACGGCCCCGTTCAAGGTCATATCTTTCGGATAATCCCGAATACCGATATCGAAGGAGACGTTTGGAGAAAGTAAGCGATTTTGAAGATTGATTGTGATATCGACGGGATATCGGCGTTTAAACTCAGGCAAATTTCCTTTATTTGTCGTATCCAATAAAATTGGAAACAAAGATGCGTACTGCGTATATACTGCTTTTATATCCACATTCGCATCGAGCGGATCGCCTTTCCAGGAAATTTTGGAACCCCGCTGAATCGCAAATTTCTTGTTAATCAAATTCTGAAGGGTGAAGGTATAATCCCCTTGGTCAATGGCATAATCGCCATTCATCTTGAAAGCCCCCTTTTTATCCAAAGTCATCTTAATGCCCCCAGAACCATAGACACGCATGATGTCGCCTTTTTTACTATCAAATTGCACCTCACCATAGGCATCCGGCGTTAGGTTCAGCGTGAGATCCAAAGAAATAGGCACATCTGTCGAGGTGGGTTTATTGGCTAATTTTTCTTCCGAAACCACTTGTAAACTTTCACTCAAAAACTCATAATCCTGCTCATCTGCGGATGAAAATTCGCGATCTAAGGGGATGTATAATTTAGTACCCCGTTCGCTTTTTAGGTTACCTGAAATACGTAAATCTTGCAAGGTCCCATCCATTTGAAATAAGCCACTGGCAATCCCTGTCCCAAAATACAAGGAAGCTGGATTCCGCTGTGTATTCAGAATTTTGTAGCGAGTCAAATCGGCAGATAAGGACATCTCAAATGGCTTATCTTTCGGAAAATTCACTTTGGCATTTAATTTCGCTGCATTGCCGTCATTGTCTTTTAGGGTCCAATTTTTGCCAATGATTTGTCTACCCTGGAAAACCACCGTATCGGAAACATTGATTGCCGTATTTAAATAATCGAAATTGACTTTCCCTTTTTGTACAACGATCCGACCTTGTAGATTCGGGTCATCCACCGAGCCCCCGATGCGTAATTCACCCGAAGCATCCCCCGACAAACCCGAAAAAACACCCTCAGTGAAAGGTTCCAGAATTCCGAGATTGGTTTTGTTTAATTCCGCCTTGATATTCAGTTTATTCGTTTCCGCATAGGGTTTATAGGCGCCGCTAATGGTCATCACGGATTCGCCAAAACGATTTAAATGGTAGTTCAAATCCATCAATTGGGATTCGGCTAAATAGGTCCCCACTACTTTGAAATTCCTCATGTAAACATTATTTAATCGCACGGAATCGATGATCAACCCAGCATCTAATCGGGTATTTCGATACCAATTCTGAATACT
>CANHCG010000214.1 GCA_947459055.1 Cytophagaceae bacterium
AATATGTCATTAGCTATGTTAAAAAACATTATTCGAAAATTCTTTCGGAGGATGAATCAACCTTTATCCAACATTACCAAGCCTTGTCAATGCCTGCGCAATGCTTGTATTTACGGCTTTCTTCGCGTAGCCCCACCTGGTTTCGAGTTGATAAATTAAATTATTCTGAAATTCCCACAATCGAAATCGCTTGCCATATCCTAGAATCAAGTGGTTTTTTATATTTTTTGAGGCCTGATTCGGAAGATTCCTTACCTAGTTTACTCTCAATTTTCAACAGAAAGGAATGTAGCGAATTGGCCATTACCATTTCAAACGAATACCGTATTCCTACTAGCTATTCAAAAGGCGAGGCCATTGATTATTTAACTCAAAACTTGCCTCGAAAAAAGCTATTAGAGGCATTGGTTGCAAGCTATGGACCTTTGGTTCGGCCTATGCAAACAGAAATTTTTGAATTTATTCAGTTCCTTTTTTTTGGCTCGACTTCTCGCGATATGACTGATTTTGTGGTTCGCGATTTAGGTCATCGTCAATTTATGGAAGTGGCTGAGGATGAATTAATTCCGTTTTTTGAGGATCGTAAGGAAGCGATTCAGAAATGGAAAATTAGTCGTTGGCGTCAAGAATTACGTGATTTATCCAAGCAAGATTCCGTTGATGAATTGGCTCTGCATTGGGAAACGGCAATTTGGCCTATGGCGGATGAGTTGACCGATAAAACGATTGGGGCTTTCGAACGATCTTTGTTTGAATTAGCTCGCCGATTCGAACGTGAAACGAAGATAGACGCAGCTTTAGCGTTGTACGAACGAAGCCTGATGCCCAATTCCCTAGAGCGTCGAGTCCGAATTCTCCATAAATTAAATCGAAAAATAGAGGCCTTAGATTGGGCTCGTGTCGGATTGGAAATCACAATTAACCCTCAAGAACTCCATTTTTTTGAAGATTACGTAGCTAAACAAGATTCAAATACCTCCATCAAACGCGTCACTAAAACCCTTAAATCCGCAGAAAAAGTAAAAATTCCGATCGAATTTCAAGGCAATGTGGAACAAGGGGTGATCGAATATTTTGAATCTCAAGGCTTTGAGGCCTATTTTACGGAAAACCAATTATGGAAAAATTTAATTGGTTTAATCGCCTGGGATTTGATTTTTGATCTGAGCAAGCAAAGCTTTCATCACCCTTTTCAATATGCTCCAAGTGCCTTCCATACAGAGGATTTTTCCATAGCTAGTCTGGCTGAATTCGAAATTCGATTAGCTATCTTGGATGATATTTCTTCCTGTATGGCGTATTTGAGAGGGATATCGGAGGCTCAACAAGGAATTTTAAATCCATATGTTAATTGGTTTTCCTTAGATATTGGTCTACTGGAGGCCTTTATTCAGCGAGTTCCTATCGATTCCTTAAAAAATATTTGTTTGCATTTTTGGAAAAATGCTTCTACGCATGCCAAGGGATTCCCTGATCTTTTTATATTTCGAGGGGAGGAATATGCTTTCATTGAGGTGAAATCACCTAATGATCATTTATCGGCCATACAACACGATTGGCATCAATTTTTCAGGGAACAATCTGTCGAGATTAAGCTATTGCGCGTGGTTTGGAACTAAATTTTCTTGGTAATAACCGCTGAGTTCGTTAGAAATAAAATTTAATTGGCCTATTGCTTGACATCGTTTTAAAAATGCGATACATTTCCGAAGAATCTGAAACGTTCTTTCTTTTTATCGCTTTGCTCAGATTCCCAAAGCATTTTTTCACAATTTAAATGTTAAACTTATGAAAGTGCAAGTACATGCCATTCACTTTAATGCAGACCAAAAGTTGGTCGCTAGCATTCAAGCCAAGTTAAATAAATTGGAAACCTTTTATGATCAAATTACAAGCGGGGATGTATTTCTACATGTCGCCAGCGGGGTAGGGAAAGTCAGAGAAAAATACTTAGAAATCAAGTTGTCTGTACCTGGAGCCATCCTATTCGTCAAGGAAAAAGCGAAATCCTTTGAGGAAGCGCTCGATCTTGCACTCAATGCCTTAGCTGAACAGGTTAAACGCTTTAAATCAAAAATGAATCAAGTAAAACCGAATCGATCCATTGATCTCCTCGGAATGGAATAAAAAAAGGGGCCTTGCATTAGGCCCCTTTTTTATTGAATCATGGGTAATTTAAATCCCGAATGCTGATTTAACTGCATCTACGTAATCTAATTTTTCCCACGTAAATAATTCTACTTCTTTAGTTACTTTTTGTCCATTCGGGCCAAAAAATTCCTTCGTCACCACTTCATTCTTCCGTCCCATATGACCATAAGCCGCTGTTTCAGAATAAATCGGGTTACGCAATTTTAATCGTTGCTCAATAAAGTATGGACGCATATCGAAAATAGCCTCTATCTTCTTCGCGATTTCCCCGTCGGTCATATTAACTTTCGCTGTACCATAGGTATCGATAAATAATCCACATGGTTTAGCTACACCAATCGCATAGGAAACTTGAACTAATACCTGATCACATAAACCAGCTGCCACCATGTTTTTCGCGATGTGACGTGTCGCATATGCCGCGGAACGGTCTACTTTACTTGGATCTTTTCCTGAAAAAGCACCACCGCCGTGAGCTCCTTTTCCACCATAAGTATCTACGATGATTTTGCGGCCTGTTAAGCCGGTATCTCCATGAGGTCCCCCGATGACAAATTTGCCCGTTGGGTTAATGTGGTAGGTAATCTCCTCATTAAACAAAGCCTGTAAGGACGGCTTTAATTTTGATTTAACGCGTGGGATAACGATTTCGATGATGTCTTGTTTGATTTTGGCTAGCATATCCGCCTCTGATCCAAAATCATCATGCTGTGTCGAAACGACAATCGTATCGATACGTTGAGGTACATGATCATCTGAATATTCAATCGTTACTTGCGATTTTGCATCTGGACGTAAATACCCAATTAAATTAGGCTCATGGTTCCGGATATACGAACATTCTTGTAAAATTTTATGCGCTAAATCCAATGCCAACGGCATGTAATTATCTGTTTCTTTCGTTGCAAATCCAAACATCATTCCTTGGTCACCCGCGCCTTGCTCTTCTGGCTTTGCCCGATCAACTCCCTGATTAATATCCGCCGATTGCTCATGAATGGCCGATAAAATTCCGCAAGAATTTGCCTCAAACATATACTCGGCCTTCGTATAACCAATTTTACGGATTACATCACGCGTGATGGCTTGTACATCTAAATACGTCGTCGTATTTACCTCGCCGGCTAAAACCACCTGACCTGTCGTAACGAGTGTTTCACAAGCTACTTTGGATTTAGGGTCAAATGCCATGAAATGGTCGATTAACGCATCGGAAATTTGATCAGCTACTTTATCAGGATGTCCCTCAGAAACCGACTCAGAAGTAAATAGATAAGCCATTTTTGAATTTTTTTAATGGATTGTGTATAAAAATCGTACAAAAATAAGATTATTTAAAAGAAGGCACAAAATAAATTACTAAAAGGTTAAGGTAATTCATTTCTGCGCCAGGCCAATGAAATGGCGGCACGTAAAAATGGCCAGGTAGGTACGGTTGTCATCAAGCTGAGGTCTTCTTGCCAAGTCGATTTTTCCGATAAAAAACGCAACATTTTTTGTGGACTATTTTTGCGAAATAAGGCTTCAAAAACCTCATTTCCAGCTACTTTTTGGTCGATTAGGACTTGTAGTAGGACTTTGTCGAGCCAATATTTAAATTTGTTTTCCGGTACCACCAGCCCATTATAATTTTTCAATGCGAGCTGATGGACCATATTTTTTAATAAGTGTTGGGTTCTCAAAAAACTATAACCTGTGCTAGGTTTTACAAATCCTCCAGATGTTCCGATCCGCAAAATTTTATCATGGATATATTGGGCGGGTAAATGGGATGGCCGCATAGGAATAATCCCAAATTCCTCCTCTAATAAATCATATTCCTCTTGGCTCAAGTTGTAATAGGCCAATAAATAGTTTTTTATTTTCTCCCGATATTGCTCTTTTGTCCGAATTTTTCCTGAAAAATAGGTGTATTCAAAGAGCGCCTCTCGATTACTAGTGGGCAAAACATACATAAACTCACATTCTTTCTCAAAGGCCACTCGGAAATCAAATAAATGAGCTGATTCGTCCTTGAAAATAGGGAAATGGCTCTTGATGGCCCAACCTAAAAAATGCTGTTTAATGTGCTTTTCATTTGCAGGTTCACATAAAATCGGTGTGATACTGTC
>CANHCG010000215.1 GCA_947459055.1 Cytophagaceae bacterium
AACTCGACAAATTCAGTAAAAAGAACCGGTGCTAAGACCTGCCCCCCTCCAAAAACAAGACTCCCATTTCGATAAAAATTCTCAAAAATACGAATGGGAAAATAATCGGTAAAATGCCCCAATAAGGCCAAAAACAAAAGAAATCCCCAGAATAAATGGAAATTTGCCCAAGGAATGACCATTTTGTGCTTATTCTGCCGAGGAAATTTTTTGTAATTAAAGGAAGAAATTGTCCCGCCGAGTAGCAAGACCAAGGGAAAAATAAAGGGATTAGGAAACCCAATTCCAATCAGTAGGGTAATCAGAAAAATGAACACATATAAAGGGCCAGTAATTACTTTTTGGGCCATGAACCAACCTGCTTGGAGAATGAGTCCGACCCCAACAGGCAACACGTAATGAATAATTTCTCGATTGCGTAAAAAAGTCATTCCTAATGCAGCCAAGGTCATCACAAATACAGCAGGACTTATCCAAATGATTGTAGTCAAATAAGCCAGCACGGCACCACCCCGTTTGTATCCGATGGCAGTAAGTACTTGGGTCGAGGTAGGACCCGGTAATACGGAACACAGCGCATGAATTTCAAATAATTCATGCTCATCCAAATACTTTTTTTCTAGAACTAATCGCTTTAAAAATAGCGCCATATGGACCTGAGGGCCACCAAATGACGTGGAGGCAAGCATCAATACATCCCATAGAAAATCAAGATGTTTGGGTCTGCTCCACATCGAATTACTTCTTTAATAAACCTAATTCAATCAAACGCTCCGTTAAAAATTCACCTGCATTCATGTCTACGTATAACTTTGGATATTCCGAATTAACACAGGAAGACAGGCAACTCAAATCCATTTCCGAGCGAGGATGCATGAAAAAAGGAATCGAATACCGAGAAGAACCCATTTTTTCTCGAGGTGGATTTACGACCCGATGAATGGTC
Organism: Cytophagaceae bacterium; assembly: GCA_947459055.1. Classification (GTDB taxonomy): domain Bacteria; phylum Bacteroidota; class Bacteroidia; order Cytophagales; family Spirosomataceae; genus Aquirufa. Next base: position 947 of record CANHCG010000215.1, read on the forward strand.
GATTTTAATTTATGGTTAGTCAGACGATCTAACATATCCCCCACATTCACCACTACCTGATCCGGCAAAGCTGTAATCGGAATCCATTTACCATCCATGCGGAGTACTTCTAAGCCTTCGGCGGAAGCGCCCATCAATAAGGTGATTAAATTAATGTCACCATGTGCGGCTGCCCGAACTGCTCCTTCAGGTAAGGCATCCGGATTTAAAATAGGAAAATAGTGAATAGCGCGTAAAATCGAATTGCCATGTAGTACTTTGGCTTCGAAATAATCCTCCGGAAGTTCTAAATAAATCGCGATGGCTTGCAATAAGGCTTTCCCAGCGGCTTCCAGCGTTTGATAGGCCTGTACTGTGTGGCGCTCGAAATTTGGGAATTCCGTTGGAAAAACATTTTGTGGATATTCCTCCCAAACGGAATCGCCATCCGATCGATGGACTTGTCCGACGTGGTAAAACTCTTTTAAATCGGGGACTTTAAAGCCTTTAGCGGTTTCTTTTCCTTTGCCAACATAGCCTCGTTGGCCAGCTATTCCCTCAATCTCATAGGCTTGTTTCAAGGCATCTGGAGATTGAAAAAAGTTTTCCACCTCTTGATATAAGTCTTTTGTAAATGTATCAGTTAGCCCATGACCTTTGATGGCCACAAATCCGATGGTATTAAATGCAGAACCTAATTGCTGGACGAATTGGGCTTTTTTTTGTGCGTCACCGGAAGTAAAATCGGCTAAATCTAAAGAAGGTATTTCGTTTAATAACATAATTACGAGTTGATTTTTTCAAATTGCTGGGACACAAAATCCCAATTAACCACCTGCCAAAAGGCCTGAATGTAATCCGCACGTTTGTTTTGATATTTTAAATAATAGGCATGTTCCCAGACGTCGATGGCCAATACCGGAATACCCCGATTTTCAACGACGTCCATCAAGGGATTATCTTGGTTCGCCGTGGACGTAATTTGCAATTTTCCGTCTTTCCAGATAATCCAGGCCCATCCTGAACCAAAACGCCCCGTGGCTGCCTTCGCAAATTCCACTTTCATCACTTCCATGCCTCCTAAATCCTTTTGAATTTGGGCAGCTAATTTAGCACTCGGCTGAGCCCCTTTGGCGGGTCCTAAAATTTGCCAAAAAAAGCGATGATTCCAATGTCCACCTCCATTGTTGCGTACCGCAGCAGGTTGCTTACTTATTTGACCTAATAATTCTTCCAAAGATAAACTTGCGGCTGGGGTACCTATGATAGCCTTGTTTAAATTATCCACATAGGCTTTATGATGGCGATCATGGTGTATTTCCATCGTCATCGCATCGATATGCGGTTCTAACGCATTAAATGCATAACCTAAGGAAGGTAATGTGAAGGGGGCATTTTCAATGCCTGATCCGGATTGATGTGCCGGGGAAAAGCTAGATACTAAAAATCCAGCCCCTAAAAAAGCCGAGGCTCTTTGTAAAAAATCAATTCGTTTCATGGTATAATTTTTAATTATTCATAGACAACTCGGCCCACAATGCTGCGGCCAAGGGTAATTTCATCTGTATATTCCAAATCCCCACCGATCGGTATTCCTCGAGCGATTGTGGATAATTTAACAGAATAATCGGCAAGTTTTTTAGTCAAATAAAAGGCGGTGGTATCCCCTTCCATGGTCGGACTTAAGCCCAAAATCACTTCTTTGATTTCACCAGAGGCTACTCGTTGGACCAAGGATTCAATCGTCAGGTCACTCGGCGAAATCCCCGACAAAGGAGAAATAATCCCGCCTAACACATGATATAAACCCGTATATTGTCCCGTGTTTTCAATGGCCAATACATCCCGTAAATCCTCCACGACCATCAATATACTCTCATCACGTTTCGTGCTTGCACAAATTCCGCATAAATCTCCATCGGAAATCATGTGACATTTGGGGCAATACCTTGTTTCGGTGCGCAATTGAACGACTGCATGGGCCAGTTGGAGTGATTGTGATTCAGGCCTTTTTAATAAATGCAAGGCTAAACGTAGTGCTGATTTCTTCCCGATGCCTGGCAATTTGGAGATTTCTTCCACTGCCTGTTCGATAATTCGAGAAGGATAGGTATGCATCATGGCTTAGGATTCAAAAGATTCGATTTCGGCAGAAATACCTCGACGGCAAATTTCATTGCGCATACTCACTAATTCATCAAATTCACCTGACTTTACCCCACACTTCCCTTTAAAATGAATTTGTAACGTACACTGTTCCGCCTGTTCTGGACTATGTTCACAGACCTCGATTAAGGTTAGAATCACATATTCGAAGGAATTCACTTCATCATTATAGACCACTAATTGATGCGCGGGAACGGTTAGCGTCTCTTCCAAGACCTCCACTTCCACCTGCCATTTCTCCTGCCCTGCAAAAGAAAAATCAAATCGAGAATCGTTATCTACGGAGAATTCCATATTTTTGATTGCTTGTGTAAAGACCTAACACAAATTTAAAAAAAAATCCAGTTAAACCTCTATGTCTGTTCAATTAGCCGGTGGAATTCTTGCCATCTATTTTGCCTTACTTTTAGTGATCTCTTATTTTACTTCCAAAGGCGCAGATACCCATGCTTTTTTTACGGCCAATCGGCAATCTCCCTGGTGGCTCGTGGCCTTTGGGATGATTGGTACCTCCATTTCAGGTCTTACCTTTATTTCAGTTCCGGGGGCGGTTGGCAAAACGTCTTTCACTTATTATCAAGTCATTTTAGGGCATTCCTTGGGCTATTTAACTATCGCTCTCGTTCTCATGCCCTTGTACTATCGAATGAACCTAATTTCCATTTATGGCTATTTGGAAAAGCGTTTTGGTTTTTGGTCCTATAAAACAGGGTCCGCCTTCTTTTTACTTTCTCGGACCATCGGTTCAGCCGCGCGTTTATATTTAGCTGTAAATGTGCTTCAAATCGCCATTTTCGCGCCCATCGGCGTTCCATTCGTCGTTACCGTGTTTATCTCCATCTTTTTAATTTGGCTTTACACCCATCGCGGGGGCGTTCAAACGATTATTTGGACGGACACTTTACAAACTTTGTTTTTGTTAGTTGCGCTTTTTATTACAATTTATTTAGTGGGCCAACGTATGGACATGGGCTTCAGCGACATGGTGCAAACTATCTCCAATAGCCCCTATTCACATATGTTCGAATGGGATTGGAAAAACCCTCATTTCTTTGGAAAAGACTTTTTAGCGGGGGTATTTATCGCCATCGTGATGACGGGGTTGGATCAGGATTTGATGCAAAAAAACCTGACTTGTAAGTCCATCGGGG
>CANHCG010000216.1 GCA_947459055.1 Cytophagaceae bacterium
CTTCAGTAGAGCCATTGATTGTCTGGCGATTTTTTCAGGCGATCGGTTGCAGTGTGGGTTGGATCGCACCTAATGCCGTGATTCGGGAGACTTTTGAAGAATCCGAGCGACCTAAAATCCTTTCTTTAATGATTTTGATATTAGGCGTTTCGCCTATTTTGGCCCCATCGATAGGGAGTATGTTATTGACGTTTGGTAGCTGGAAATTCATATTCATTCTGTTGGCGATTATCATTTTATTGATTTTGATATTGATCCGCCAATGGTTGCCCGAAAAAGTCCAAGATGAAAATCGGGGCCCCTTTCATGTTAAAAAAATCGTGCATGCCTATGTGGCTTTATTTTCCAACCGACGCTTTGTCCTTTTTGCCTTTGCCGGGGCCATCGGCGCGGGAAGTATTTTCACCTTTGTTTCGGGTGCGCCACCTACCTTTTTGCAGTATTATGGGGCGAGTGAATCGCAATTCGGCTGGATTTTCGGGCTTGTCGCATCTGGCATTATAAGCGCAAGTCAGGCGAACAATTTAGTGATCAAGAAATTTACGAGTATGCAGATTTTACGCGTGGCCTTGTTGGTGCAATTTCTGATTTGCTTTATCTTAAGTATAGGAGCGAAATTGGGTTGGCTTCAACTCGAAACGAACATCCTACTCTTATTTTTAATTTTGGCTTGTCAAGGATTTATCTTCCCCAATTTAACTTCGCAAGCCCTCCGACCCTTTCATCAAGGAGCCGGTGCCGCATCTGCGATGATGGGCGCGATTCAAATGGCTTGGGGGGCAATTTGTGCAGCCTTGTTGGGTATGCTTTTTGATGGTACTCCGTTCACAATGGCCATCATTATGCTGCTTTGTGCGAGCATTGCCAACATCCTTTTTTCATTCATCAAGAAGCAAAAAGAACATACGCAATCCCCAGCGTAAGTACCACGTTGAACGCCTGTGCGATTAAAAAAGCATATAATGGTTTACGCCCTTCTTGTTTAAATAAATCGGCGAACTTCGTTTCCAAGCCGATGCTCGTGAACGCCAGCGCGAACCATAAGCCTTGCAGGGATTTCAAAGGCCCTTTGACACTATCTAACGTCTCACCCGGAACGACAAAAGAGAATAAAAGGGAAGCCGCGATAAAACCTAAAACAAATTTGGGAAAGCGTTCCCAAATGACCCCTACGGTAGGTTTCATTTCAGACACATCCGCCCCATCTTTTTTGCGATAGGTCCAATAAATCGAGATGGCAAAAGCGGCCAGGCCCAGCAACACGTTTTGAGAAAACTTCACAATCGTCGAAATTTTTAAAGCCGTCTCGCCCACCAGTGACCCCGAAGCAATCACCGCCCCCGTGGTGTCGATGGTACCGCCCAACCAAGCACCTGTCACCTCTTGAGACAATCCAAGAAACTGGGCCAATAGAGGTAAAAAGATAATCATCGGAATGGCCGTAATGAGAACCACGGATATCACATAGGAAAGTTTTTTGGGATCCCCCTTAATCGCACCTGACGTGGCAATCGCCGCCGAAACCCCACAAATCGACACCCCACTTGAAATCATAATCGCCATTTCCTCGTCTACTCCCATCTTTTTGCAGACCCAAAAAGCAAAATACCAGACCGAAATCACGACAATCAAGGCCTGAATTAAACCCAAAGATCCCGCCTTTAAAATATCCCCAAAAATAACGCTCGTTCCCAATAAAACTAAGCCGATTTTAACGAATAATTCGGTAGACAAAGACGCTAGTAACCAAGCCGGTAATTGGAAAAAATTACTTAAAAGCAATCCAAGCGATAAACTGATAATCACCGCCTCCAAATTCCAATTTTTCAAAAAGGCATTTCCGGCCAAAATCAAGGCCAAAATCGTCAAGGTATAGACGATCGGAAAACCCTGCGCCATGGATTTGAGCGAATTGCCTAAGGCCCAAGTGGCCAGTAAAGCCAAGGAATAGACATAGGTAAAAAGTAAGGCAATTTGACCGAAATTCCCCACGGTGAGCACCTTTTCGGCTAATTCACCTGTGCTTTTCCACGCAAAAACGGGGCTTGGTACAGAAATACCCAGCAGGGCAATGGCAATTAACAGTCCTCCGCATAAAACGACGGTCCAATCTTCACTGAGACTAAAGGGTTTTTTGTTTATTGTCATGATTTTTTCCATTCTTCTTTTTCGGTAATGGCTCCGGTGGTTTTGTGTTTTAGTATTGTTTTTTTATCGCCGTTGGGAAGCATTTCTTCCTTTATGAGCCAGTGGTCCGCATCGTATGCTTGATAGACGGAGGGTTTCTGAAGGCCTCGTTGGCCTCGCCAGACCGGTAATTTAACAGGCTCCCATATTTTCGATTTGGCAGAGGCATAGGCTGCATCCAAAATCGCATTCACCACATAGCCATCGTAAAAAGTTTCTCGTGGTTCATGGCCTTGTTCGAAGGCATCAAACATATCGTTGAACATATTCGGATAGCCTAATTCATGCGCCTCATCGCCCACGGGGAATTGCCAGCCTGACGTACTTTCCGCCTTTTCCGCCACATAATTTTCCCCCGCCCCACTCGTAAACATTTCAAAACCCGTCCGCAAAAAAGAATTTACCCAAATCGTCCCCTCGGTTCCCATCACCTCATCTCGCAAATCCATCCCACCACGGAATGTCCACGAAACCTCAAACTGGCCAATCGCCCCGTTTTCATATTTCACCAAACCAATTGCGTGATCTTCCGCGTCAATCGGCTTTACTTGCGTATCCGCCCAGCACATTACCTCCACCGGAAGCACATCTTTACCTATGAAATTGCGGGCAATTTCCACACAGTGACAACCTAAATCCAACATTGCGCCACCACCCGCTTTTTCTAAATCCCAAAACCAATCGGCATGCGGTCCCGGATGCGTCTCCCGGGATTTGGCCCATAACACGCGGCCAATAGCCCCATCCTCCACACTTTTTACCGATTTTAAAAACTTGGGCGTATAGCATAAATCCTCCAAATAGCCCGCAAAAATCCCCGCTTCCTCACATGCCATCGTCATGCGCAGCGCTTCCTCCGCCGTCCGGCCCAAGGGCTTAGTGCAGAGAACGGCCTTCTTATGTTTAACACATAACATTACTGCTTCTTCATGAAGGAAATTAGGAAGCGCAATGACCACAAATTCAGATTCTGAATGGGCAATCGCCTCTTCCATATCTGTCCTGTAATGTGGTACTGAATAATCCTTCGCAAAACGAATTGCCGTTTCTTCTTTACGGGCATATACGACGGTGACGATGTCCCGACCGCGTCGACCGCAAAGTGAATCCGCATAAAATCGGCCAATAAATCCTCCGCCTAGAATACAAACCTTTGCCATCTTATTTTACATTTAAGGTAATTTCCTTTTCCTTCAGCAAGAAATCTGCTTGCTCCACCACCCGTTTTCCCGAAGCCACAATTGCCTCATCCGGCACCACCGAAACAGGAGTTATACATGAATCATTTTTCTCCCGAAAAGGAATGTTATGTGCTAAATTATAGGCTGAAATGACGGACCAGCGCGCCGTTTCCGACAAATTCGCCTCCGAGCGATGCAAAAGATTGGGATGAAAAAACAGTGCATCTCCCGCCTTTAGTTCACAATAGACAAGCTCTGAAACCTTTTCCGCTTCCCGCACAAAATCCATATCCGCCCCTTGTTGCTCCCCCGCAAAGGCGTGTTCAAATCGCTGCATTTTATGCGTACCCTTCAAGACCTGCAAACATCCATTTTCCACCGTAGCATCCGTTAGCGCAATCATCACCGAAATCATCGCTTCCGGAAATAAAAAACCATTTTTGTACCAATAGCCGTAATCCTGATGCCATTCCCAAGCCCCACCCACGCGTGGTGCTTTTTGCATGACTTTGGAATGAAAATGACAAACCTCCCCTGGCCCCAATAAATCCTGAACCGAGCCCACCATTCGCGCACAACGTGACATCAATCCAAACGAATCATCCCCTGCATGAAACCACAAGGTCAATTTCGTTTTTTTTCCGTCCTGATCATTCAGGTCAAAGGCGTTTTTGCCCACCGAATCATCGGTAGCCACCTGAAATAAAATTTGAATTTCCTCCGCCGTAAAAAATTGGGGAATATGAACATAGCCATCGCGATGATAGGCTTGCGTTTGTAATTCGCTCAGCATGGTGATAGGTTTAGAAAAATTTGGCTAAATTTATTTAATAAATTGACCAAATCACAAATTCCCACGGAATATC
>CANHCG010000217.1 GCA_947459055.1 Cytophagaceae bacterium
ACATCTTTAACGATTTGAACCCATTCATAAAAAGCAATTTTAACCGGATTGTAACTCTCTATTTGCTTCGTTAATCCATAATGTGGCCGCGCTCCTTCCGCCTGGAAAGACCCAAATATCCGATCCCAAATAATCATTACCCCACCATAATTCGTGTCTAAATAATCCAAATCGATACCATGATGCACCCGATGATGCGACGGCGTATTCATGACATATTCAAACCATTTGGGCATTTTTTGAATAAACTCAGTATGAATCCAATACTGGTATAATAAGCTAGTTTGTTGGAAAAAGAAAACGATAAACGGATGCACGCCCAACAAAGGTATCCAGGCATAAAACAAAAACGTAAACGTAAGTTGACTCGTCCAAGTCTGCCGAAGCGCCGCCGCCAAATTATATTTCGGTGACGAATGATGCACAATATGCGAAGCCCAAAAAATCCGAACCTCATGTGAAATCCGGTGCAGCCAATAATACGTTACATCATCCGCAAAAAACGCAAAGACCCAAACCATCCACCAAGAAGAGTCCAAATCAGCCAAACGATAATGCTCATATATATAAAAATAAGTCACGATCGCCATGGATTTGGTCACCATGCCTACCGCTAAATTCCCCAGGCCTAAACCAATAGACGTCAGAGAATCCTTCGTATCCACAAATTCCCGTTGCATGCGGTAGGAAATATAAGATTCCACCAACAAGGTGATGAGGAAAAAAGGTACCGCATATAAAATCAGTTGAGGCGTCATATTAGTTCGCTAAATACGCTTTTAAAAATTCAATACTCGCCTTTGTCGGCAAGTCCACTTTTTCCGCCAAAATCGGTGAGGTAATTACATGATTCCCCGCATCTGGAAAAGCGATTTCCTTTTTATCATTGGCGGCCGTTCCAATCAACGGAAACATCTCCTTCATCGCCTTCACGGATACCACGTTGTCCTGATGCTCCTCATCTTTGTAATAATACGTTAACAACAATGGACATTTTACCCCCTCAAAAACCTCTGGTTTCATCGCATGCGTTAAGAAATTTTGCATCGCGACAATCGCCTCCAAGCGGTAATGTAAATTCCAATATTGATCATGCAAGGCATTTTTTACCGGAATATCATTGTATTCGCCTTGTTTAATCAGACGAGCGAGTTGTAATCCCCAAGGATTATCAAGCAAAGCCGCATTCGGGTCCGCCACCGCAATGCAAGGACCATATAAAATCAAGGCCTTAATTTCCGGATGTTTTGATGCCAAATACACCGACATCGCCCCACCAAACGAAGTCCCCATCACAATCACCTCTTTCCCCAATTTCTTTGCTACCGCCAAATAATTCTCCACACTCGTATAATAATCATCGGCATTCACATGACCTAAGGTCCTATCCGAGGTCTTTTCTCCATGACCCGCCACACGTGCCAGCACTAGATTTCCATTAAATGCCTTCGCCACCTCACGATGAACCGGATCTCCCTCCATCTGCGAAGCCGAAAATCCATGCACATACAAAAACACATATTTCGTTTTTTGAGGATGCAACGAGTCCGCAAAAATGATTTTGGCTTCATTATTCGGCTTGATCTCTTTGTTTTCAGCCTCTTTCGACTGAACAAATGCCGCAATTTGTAGAGCTGAATCTGGGATAGCCGTCCAGCTAGGTTCCGCAACCAAGCTCGGCGCATCTGGATGTGGCCCCATGAAATATACAACTACTAAAATCACTAATCCAATGCCAACTTTTTTCATTTCTTTATGATTTAGCCCAGTTTAATCGATCCGATGGATTAAATTTCCAAGGCGCCTGATTCGTTTCAATATTTGCAAACATGGAATTCCATGCCGCCGGTGCATCCGATTCCTCCATAATTTGGTACCGACGCATCTCTAAAATAATACTCAATGGGGATAGCTCCATCGGACAAGCCTCCACACAAGCTTGACAAGTCGTACAGGCACGCAACTCTTCTGCCGTGATTCGATCCCGCAACGATTTATCATCCGCCACCCATTTTCCCTTGTTCACCTTCAATACCTGAGCCACCTCTTCCAAGCGATCTCGCGTGTCCATCATAATTTTCCGGGGCGATAATGCCCGACCCGTTTGATTCGCCGGACATTGCTCCGTACAGCGTCCACATTCGGTACAACTATAGGCATCCAACGCATTCTTCCACGTCAAATCCATCACATCCTTAGCCCCAAATTTCACCGCAGCACCCGCCTCCTGACTTTCGACCGATTGGCCTAACATCAATTTCACCTCATGTGTCACCGATGCCATCGCTCCCATTTTACCCGACGATTCCAAACTCGAATAATACGCCGCTGGAAAAGCAAAAAAGATATGTAAATGTTTCGAATAAGTCACATACCAAGCAAAAGCCAAAATCCCCGCAATATGAAACCACCAAGCAGCTCGTTCCATGAAGAGCAATGTCCCTGTAGAAAAAGATTCAAACAAAGGAATAAATTGGCCCGAAATCACAAATGATCCCACCGACGGATAATGCGCTTCCCCCCGAACCTGTAAAATCGCATCCGCCGCATTCATCGTCCATAAAGCAATCATCAACACACATTCTATGCCTAAAATCATATAGGCATCCCGGATGGGAAAGCCTTTTAATTCCGCATGTTGGCCCGCCTGTAAACGCCCTAACCCTAATAAAAACCGACGTGCAAAAAACACCACACAAGCCACAAAAACACCCGCCGCCAAACATTCAAAAAAGTTTAATAAAAACCGATAAAAGTCCCCTAAGAAAGGGGCAAAAAGACGATGCGTACCTAAAATTCCATCGAGGATAATTTCGAGAATCTCGACATTAATCAACACAAAACCTATGTAAATCAAGAAATGAAAAATGCCGACTATGGGCTTTTGAAACATCTTTTTTTGGCCGAATGCGAGTAAAAAAACGCGCTTCCAACGGAGACTCGGTTGGTCATTCATCGGCACCGGCTGCGTCATATGAATCGAGGCTGCGATCCAACGAAAGCGATTCGCAATCAAATATCCCATGCCCACCAAAAGACCAATAAAAAAAAGCTGAGAAACCATATTCGATTTGTGATGAATTAATGATGAAAACTAGCGCATTTTTCCCTAAGAAAAAAATCAAAAATTGATATTTTATAACTCTTTTTTCAAAAAGCGACCGGTGTGACTACCCTTCACTTTAGCGATCTGTTCCGGCGTTCCCGAGGCCATCAATTGACCTCCCGCATTTCCCCCTTCAGGCCCCATATCAATCACATGATCGGATACCTTAATCACATCCAAATTATGCTCAATCACGAGTACCGTATTCCCTTTATCGACCAATTTTTGTAAGACATCCAACAACAAATTCACATCCTTAAAATGCAAGCCCGTCGTCGGTTCATCCAAAACATATAGCGTTTTACCCGTATCCTTTTTGGAAAGTTCTTCTGCTAATTTCACGCGCTGAGCCTCACCGCCCGACAACGTTGTCGCGTGCTGACCCAAGGTTATATATCCCAAACCCACTTCCGCCAAGGTTTGTACCCGACGGAAAATACGCGGTTGATGTTCAAAAAATTCAAGCGCTTGCTCCACCGTCATGTCCAATACATCCGAAATCGATTTCCCTTTAAATCGAACTTCAAGCGTTTCTCGATTAAATCGTTTGCCCTTACACGCCTCACATTCCACAAGCACATCAGGTAAAAATTCCATTTCGATTTTCTTCCGGCCGGCCCCTTCGCAACTTTCACAACGCCCACCTTTCACATTAAAACTAAAGCGACCCGCTTTATAACCCCGAATTTTCGATTCAGGCAATTCGCAATACAGACTTCTAATGTCACTATACATATTCGTATAGGTAGCAGGATTTGAACGAGGCGTCCGACCTATCGGCGATTGATCCACCTCAATCACCTTATCGATATGTTCCAGGCCCGTAATCGATGTGAATGGCATCGGCTCACGTTTGGTACGATCAAAAAACTGTTTCAGTTTCAACACCAAGGTATCATGAATCAAAGTCGATTTCCCAGAGCCTGATACCCCCGTCACCGTAATGAATTTACCTAATGGAAAATCCACAGAAACCTTTTTTAAATTATTTCCAGTTGCCCCCTTTAACTGAATCACTTGGCCATTGCCTTTTCTACGTATTTTGGGAACCGCGATTTCTAAGGCGCCATTCAGGTAATTTGCCGTAGGCGTACCTAATTTCAAAAACTCGCTCGGAGT
>CANHCG010000218.1 GCA_947459055.1 Cytophagaceae bacterium
CCGACCATGACCAACCAAGGCACCAACGACGCATTTTCCACCGGATCCCAATTCCAATAACCCCCAAAATTTAAGGTTTCATAGGCCCAATAGGCGCCCATCATAATCCCGACCCCCAACACCCCGGCGCAAAATAGTGCCCACGGTAAGGCGGGTTTAATCCATTCGGTCAATTGGTTTTTCCACATCCCAGCGATCAAGTAAGCAAAGGGAACGAGCGTCAGCGCAAAGCCTAAAAATAAAGTTGGCGGGTGAATAACCATCCAATAATTTTGCAAAAGTGGGTTTAATCCCCGTCCGTCTTTGGGAATGAAATTCGGTTGCATACTCCATACCGGCAAATCTGGTTGAGCTTCACGCAATAATAAAAAGGGCGAAGAACCAATCTTTAAATCGATGTATGGAATAACCACTCCTAAAATCATGGAAGTCAAAAAGGTCTGAACCAGCGCGAAAACGGTCATGACCGGTGCTTCCCATTTCGGATTTTTGACCATCAGAATTACCCCTAAAATCGCCTGCCAGAAGATCCAAAGTAAGAAAGATCCTTCTTGTCCTTCCCAATAACAGGAAATCATGAACATGGTCGGTAATTGTAAAGACGAATGGGTAAACGCGTAATGGTATTCGAAATAATGCTGATAAATGATCACGAATAAGCTTGACGCTACGCCGATGACCAATAGCAAATGAATAATAAATAAGGTTCGCGCGGTTTGAATCCAGTCTTTGCCTGAAACTTCGGTCGCTTGGCTCGCCTTGAAATAGGAAAAAGTGGCTAATAAAGCGGTGACGAAGGAAGCTATTACCAAAAAGTGGCCGACCTGTCCGATGGTTTCGTGTATCATGTTATTTTTTTACGTCTATTTTCCCTTCTTGGTATTTAGACGGGCATTTTAAAAGGATTTTATCACAATAAAATATCTTGTCAGCTTTCATACTACCTACAAGGACGAGTTTTTCTGATTTCTCAAAATCCTGTGGTTTAGGTGCTGCATATACGACTTGGTTTTCACGTCCGAGACTATCTTCGACGATAAATTCGAGGCGGTTCGCATCTAATGCAGGATTAAATGTCATACCTACAATTTTGCCTTGTTCATCTTTTTTTAATTTACCCACCACATGGACCTTTTGGCCAGGATCGGATTGTGATAAGCGTTCCGCTTCATCAAAACCCACGTAGGTACTTGCATCTCCAGTCGTTATTAAAATAATCCCGATGGCGATGGCAATTAAAATTAAACCAAAAATATGTGTCTTTTTCATCTAAGCGTCTTTTTTTAGGGTCTTTTCGATTTGGCTAATTCGGTGTCCTAAACGGAATAAATACACAAACAATCCGATTAAAATCACCAAAACGACGGCTACCACAACATAAATTTTGCCATCAGCTCGAAATTGGTCGGCCATTTCTACTTCCGATTGCGCTTGACTCGCGAAACTGATGAATAGGGATAAACAAAGGAATAAATAAGCTTTCATGTTACTCGTTTTCAGTTGTTAATTGACTAATTTTTTTCAATCGAATGCGCAAATTGGCAATCCAAAAACCCAAGAGGGTCCAAGCCAGGATGGCGGGATAAAAAACCAAGCGCATGTTTGAATCCAGGTCGTATTTCGAAAATCCAGGATTTCCGCCATTCCCGGGATGCAAGGAATCCGTCATGCGAGGAAGAATCCAAATTAAAATCATAAAAATGACGAAGGCGAAAATATTGTAGACGTTGGAAATCCGTGCACGTTGTTGCTCATCCGGCATCGAAGAACGAACCAAGCCATAGGCGAGGTAGATGAGCATCCCGATAGCCACCGAATTTAATTTGGGATCATTGGTCCACCAATCTCCCCAGGTAAATTTGGCCCAAATACTACCTGTAATTAAGCCTAGTGTTGCAAAAACCAAACCTGTTTCCACATAGGCATTCGAGATTAAATCATTTTCAAGATTTCCTTTACGCAGGTATCGGATGGAATGAACAACCGAGGTACCTAATAAAAAAATCATGCTAAACCACATCGTCACATGGAAATAGAGATTCCGAACGGTTTCGTTCAAAATGGCTTGTCGGGGCACCTGCCCTAGAAAGCCTTGCCAAACCGAATAAATCAATAAAATCATGCAGGCAATTTTCAGCCCGTGCTTTTTTAATGTCTCCATATATAAGGAAATAGTATGCCTGAGAGGACAATCACGATCACGTCGATGGACGTCAGAATTGCAATTTCATCCCAATTTTCTTGAATACTTAGTCCATCCATCGCGCTTTTGGATACTTTTAATAACATCAATAACAAGGGAAGTATGATAGGGAAACTCAAAACAGCCATTAATGTTGCCGTATTTTCTCCTTGGGCTGCAATTCCGGCCACCATGGAAAGCGTGGCTGAAAAACCTATCGCTCCCAAAACCAAAGAGAGCAAATAAAGTGGAAAATTTCCCACAGGATTCCCCATCACCCAGGAATAAAAAACGATGCCGATCAAGGAAATAGCTACCATAACCAGTGTGTTGTAGGTTATTTTAGAGAAGATGATGGCTTCTGGTGAGGCGATGGTGTAATAAAATAAGTTGCGCTGCGCGGATTCCTGAGTAAAACTCTTCCCGATGGCATTGATGGCAATAAACAGGAGGATGATCCAAAAAAGGGTATTCCACGTGATGGGGTGAATGGCTTGTTGCTTCGCCTTAAACGAGAGGTAACATACGAAAACGGTGGAGGCTAAATAAAGCAGTAATCCATGCATGGCGTATTTTTGACGCCATTCTAGTTGGATTTCTTTTCGAACCAATAAACGTATTTCGTTGAGTATCATCGAGCTCCCTAAAAGGACATGCAATTTACGACAGAAAATTCGCTTTCATGTATATTCTAAATAGTATTTTATGGAATGATAAAGCTTTCAAGGAAAATAGCCTGTATCATTTTTTAGGTCAGAATTACTTAGTACATTTGTGTCTAATTTTGAATTATTCTAAATAGTGGATTTGCGGTTTTATGGTGAGCTTAGCTGAATTGGCGATTGGTGAAAGGGGGGACATTATTGGGTTCACGGATGAAAAACTTTCCTTGAAGTTGTTAGAGATGGGTTGTTTACCGGGTTCGGAAATCATGATGACCCATCAGGCGCCTTTTGGAGATCCGATAGCGATTAAAGTATCCGGTTATACCTTATCGATGCGAAAAGAAGAGGCAGCCACTATTCTTATAAATAAAAAATAATTGTCAAAGCTTCCTAAAATAGCGCTCATTGGAAATCCGAATGCAGGGAAATCATCTCTGTTTAATTCCTTAACGGGTTTACGTCAAAAAACAGGGAATTTTCCAGGGGTAACCATGGAAAAGTTGACGGGTGCCTGGGAAGTTGAGCCTAAAAAAGAGGTCGAAATCCTTGATTTACCTGGTATTTACAGTATTTACCCCAAGTCGATCGATGAGGAGTTAGTCATTAATATCTTAGGGAATCCTGGACATGAGGATTATCCGGATATGGCAATTGTGGTGGCGGATGCGTCTAATTTAAAGCGGAATCTATTATTGTTTTCGCAAGTGCGGGATTTGGGTATCCCAACGGTCCTTGCCTTAAACATGATCGATGTCGCTGAAAATGAAGGCTATGTAATTAATTCCATCAAATTGGCCCGGGAATTAAATGTGGAGGTGGCTGAAATAAACGCCAAAAAAGGTATTGGGCTTAATGGCTTAAAATTGGCCGTCAATAAAACCTTAGCCAATCGATATGCATCAAATGATGCGTTACCCTTGCCTGTCGCCGATGCCATGATTGAGGATATTCAAAGTCAATTTGGGGAGGCTGAACCTTATCGTTGCCTATTGTGGTTAATGGAGCATGATCGGATGAAAATGTTTTCAAAGGCGCAGCGGGAGGCATTTGATCAATTAATTGAGACCCATGGTTTTTCACCAAAGGCTTATAAATCTCAGGAAACGGTTAAGCGCTACGAATTATTGACTGAGGTGGTGGATCGATGTGTGATTAATTTAAATCGCCAATGGGATGCGGCCCCAGTTAAATCCTTAACGGACCGTCTTGATAAGGTCTTTTTACACCCAGTCGGGGGTTATTTATTTTTCTTAGCCATTTTATTTTTAATGTTTCAGGCCGTCTTTACGTGGGCGACTTACCCGATGGACGCTATTGATGGGGGGGTAGCCTATTTAAATGATTGGCTGAAAGGAATATTACCCGCATCGG
>CANHCG010000219.1 GCA_947459055.1 Cytophagaceae bacterium
AAAGACGACAAGGGTAAAACGGTCATCTTAAGTTTGGATTTACAGACTTTTGAATACCGCGCGGCCCAACGCGTTTCTTTTGAAACGCTCGAACGCTCGAAAGCGATCGATAACCTAGCTGATCGTTTCGCGCTTTTATTAGCTGGCCAAGATTTAGCCGGTGAGTTTTACCGCAAAACTATCCTAGATGGTTTCCGTTATGCGTCGAATCGCGTGCCTGAAATCGCGGATGATTTGGTGAAGATTGACCAAGCGATTTGTGCGGGGTTTGGTTGGGAAATGGGCGTATTCGAAACTTGGGACGCCATTGGCGTTGAGAAAGCGAATGCGATGATGGCAGAATTAGGCTTAACACCGGCCCCATGGGTTACTGAAATGTTAGCCCTCGGTCATTCTACTTTCTATAAAATCGAAGGAGGAAAACGCCTCTATTATGATTTGGCGAGCAAAAGCTACCAAGTTATTCCGGGCCAAGAAAAACAAATCAGCCTGTCTATTTTAAAACCGACGAACACCGTTTTCAAAAACGACGATGCACACATCATCGATTTAGGCGACGGCATCGTGGGCTTGGAATTCCATTCCAAAATGAACACGATGGGCCAAGGCGTTCTCGAAGGACTCGCCTATGCGATCGAAACGGCGGAAAAAGATTTCCGTGGTTTGGTGATTGGAAATGAATCGAATGAGGCATTTTCAGCAGGAGCAAATTTGGGTATGTTGTACATGTTTGGCATTGAGAAGAAATTCGATGAGGTGAATCACATGATCGCGACATTCCAAGAATCCATGATGCGCGTTCGTTATTCGAGCATTCCTGTTGTGGTGGCGCCGCATACCTTGGCGCTGGGGGGTGGTTGCGAAATCAACTTACATGCCGACAAAATCGTGGCTCATTCCGAATTGTACATGGGATTGGTGGAAGTGGGCGTCGGCCTTATTCCAGCGGGTGGTGGAACCAAGGAAATGGCCTTGCGAATGGGAGATGCGCGGAGATCAGGGGATGTGGAATTGAATCGACTCCAACAAGCCTTTATGAACATCGCCACTGCCAAGGTAAGTACGTCGGCACATGAGGCATTGGAAATGAATTATTTGCGGACGCAGGATCGGATTGTGCTGAATCGAAGTCAAGTGATTAGCGAGGCAAAGAAAGAAGCGATTTTATTGGCAGAGGCGGGTTATGTGCAGAAAAATCGTCGGAGCGATGTCTGGGTTGAAGGAAAACAAGGCTTGGCTTTGTTTAAAGCGGGAATTCAGGGGATGTTGATGGGCCGTTATATTTCGGAACACGATGCCTTGATTGCGAATAAATTAGCCTTTGCGATTTGCGGGGGAGATTTAGATGCGCCACAAATGGTGACAGAACAATATTTATTGGATCTAGAGCGTGAAGCATTTTTGTCGCTAACGGGCGAACAAAAAACGATGGACCGAATCGGAAGCCTATTGAGTGGCGGAAAACCTTTAAGAAATTAATCAATTACGAACATGAATGCATATATAATAGCTGGATATCGTACGGCGGTAGCTAAGGCCAATCGGGGAGGATTTCGCACCATGCGGCCGGATGATTTGGCGGCGGAAGTGATTAAACATTTAATGGCGCAGGTTCCTTCGTTGGATCCAGCCTTAGTCGACGATTTAATCGTGGGCAATGCCATTCCCGAAGCGGAACAAGGCATGCAGATGGCGCGCTACATATCATTATTGTCTTTACCTAAAAGCGTTCCGGGTTTTATTATCAACCGCTATTGTGGTTCAGGTTTAGAGGCGATTGCCTTGGCTTCTGCCAAAGTGGCCTCGGGCATGGCCGATTGCGTGATTGCCGGTGGGACAGAATCGATGACGATGTTGCCAATGATGGGCCACAAAACGGTTTTGAATTATGGCATCGCGAGTGAACATCCCGATTACTACATCGGGATGGGACTTACCGCGGAGGAAGTCAGCAAAAAATACAATGTGACACGTGAGGAACAAGATGCATTTTCATTTGCATCGCATCAAAAAGCCCTCGCTGCGCAAAAAGCAGGTTTATTTTCGGATCAAATCGTTCCGATCAAGGTATCTGAGAATTATTTCGATGCCAAATCAGGTACGAAAAAGACTCGTGAATGGGTGGTTTCGCAGGACGAAGGTCCTCGGGCGGATACCACGTTAGAGGCCTTAGGGAAATTAAAACCCGTATTTGCCATGGGTGGTTCGGTGACAGCTGGAAATGCATCCCAAACTTCGGATGGTGCCGCTTTCGTCTTAGTCGTTTCGGAGAAATTTGTGGAAGAATATAACTTAAAACCGATCGCCAAAATGCTTAGTTATGCTGCAGCGGGCGTGGAACCGAGTTTAATGGGCATCGGCCCAGTAGAGGCGATTCCAATCGCGCTGAAAAAAGCAGGATTGCAATTGGAAGACATCGATTTAATCGAATTAAATGAAGCTTTCGCAGCACAATCCTTAGCGGTCATTAAGACCTTAGGGATCGACCAAGAAAAGGTCAATGTGAATGGTGGGGCGATTGCACTAGGACATCCACTGGGCTGTTCAGGGGCGAAATTGTCGATCCAGTTGTTCCATGAGCTTCGTCGGCGCAACAAAAAATACGGAATGGTTACCGCCTGCGTAGGTGGCGGCCAAGGCGTGGCAGGTATTTACGAAATCCTGTAATTTTCTTTATTTAAAACATGCAGGCAAAGGCGCAATCACATGCGTCTTTGCTTTTTTTAGCTATGAACGCAGCAGATTACATTGCACTCGAATCGGATTTTGGCGCCCATAATTATCACCCGATGCCGGTGGTATTGGACAAAGGCCAGGGCGTATACGTGTGGGATGTGGATGGCAAGCGATATATGGATTTTTTATCAGCCTACTCGGCGGTGAATCAGGGACATTGTCATCCGCGATTAATCGAGGCGATGATCGGACAAGCCCAAAAACTTACGCTCAGTTCGCGGGCTTTTCATACGACCCAACTCGGCCTCGCTGAACGCGCCTTAGCCCAACGCTTTGGATATGACAAAGTCCTTTTCATGAATACCGGTGTAGAAGCGGGAGAATCTGCGATCAAATTAGCCCGAAAATGGGCTTATGAAGTGAAAGGCGTTCCGGCCAACCAAGCAGAAATCATCGTAGCCGAAGGTAATTTTTGGGGTAGAACCATTGCGGCCGTTTCTTCCTCGACCGACCCGAGCAGTTTTACCAATTTCGGACCTTTTACGCCAGGATTTACCAAAATCCCCTTCGAGGATTTAGAGGCATTGGAAAGGGCTTTGGCGAATCCAAATGTCGCAGCCTTCATGGTGGAACCTATTCAAGGGGAAGCCGGGGTTCGCGTGCCTTTTGCCGGTTATTTAAAAGCGGCTTTTGACTTATGTCGCAAGCATCGCGTATTGTTTATTGCGGATGAAATTCAAACCGGATTGGGTCGGACGGGGGCTTGGTTGGCCTGCCAGCACGAAGGCGTCCAACCCGATGTTCTCCTACTCGGCAAAGCCCTTTCGGGTGGTTTTATGCCCGTTTCGGCAGTTTTGGCCTCGAATGAGGTGATGCTCACCTTGAAACCGGGTGAACATGGATCTACCTTTGGGGGTAATCCTTTGGCTTGCGTGTTATCGGTAACGGCCTTATCGATTATTGAGGAAGAAAACTTAGTCGAAAATGCGGCGGCGCGGGGCGCCCAACTCATGCAATTCTTAAAAACCTTAGCCGAAAAAAAACATTTGATCCGCGAAGTACGTGGCAAAGGATTATTGTGCGCGATTGAAATCAATACGGATGAGGAAAGCCCATTGGCCTACGAAATATGCCTGAAACTGATGCAAGAAGGTTTGCTCATGAAGCCTACCCATGGGAATAAAATTCGGCTCGCACCGCCTTTGACCATTAGCCAAGCGCAAATGGAAGAAGCCTGCATGCTTATCGAAAAGGTCTTTTTATCTATTAACTGATTTCAAAACAGCGCATCGAGATACCTCCATAGACTAATTGGTCAAAGGTAAAGCGCACTTCCTCTTGTTTTCTGGCGAGGGCTAACGAATACAACATCGGAATATAATGATCCGGCGTAGGTACCGAGCGCAAACCGCCAGGAGCTGATGCATAGGCGATTAAATCCGAAATATTTTTATCAGCAATTTTTTCAGGCGACCAAGCATCGAATTCTTGTGCCCAATCATAAGCAAAAGTCTCCTCGCCCCTGGATA
>CANHCG010000220.1 GCA_947459055.1 Cytophagaceae bacterium
GCCTTTTTGTAAACAATCGTACTCGGCTTCAATGCATCCGGCACCACATTGTCGATGTTTTTGATAAAAATAATATCCGCATTTAAGTCATTTAAATTCTCCAATAAAGCCCCGTGGCCCGCCGGTCTAAACAATAAACTCCCATCCGCATCCCGAAACAACGAATTATCCGGCTCCACCGCCACCGTATCCGTGGCCGGTTTTTGCTCTGAAAAACTGATATCAAAGGAAATGCCATATTGCTTCTCCAAGGAAGGCACAACCTTAGCCACCAAGGCCTCAAAACGTCCCCGATGCTCCGGTGAAACCGTAAAATGTAAGCGCGCCAGCTGACCATCCGATGCATATTCCGCCGCCTCCACCAAATGCTCTTCCAAAGGCGTTCGTACCTGATCCCCATAGCGATGAAAGGCTAGAAGGCCCTTTGGCAAAGTTCCATATTCCAATCCAGAGGCCGTCAATAAGCCCCGCAACACCGCTTCATCACTCGCATCCGCAGGCAACAAAGCCCTTAATTCCTGTGCAAAAGCAAATTCCGATAAACGCTCAAAAAATACCATCGATTCTTTATTCGCCTTACCTTCCGACAAATGCTCAAACAACGATTTAAACATTCGCGTCGCCGCCCCAGAAGCCGGCACGAGCTTAACAATCGATAAAGCCGACTTTTGCTGATCAAAGGATCCCTGATAATGTGAAAGTTCATCCGCCGACAAGCGAATCACCCCATCCCCAATGGTCGCCGAACGATCCAATTGCATCCAAGGAAAACCTGACTTAAAATAATCAACTTGTTGATAAATTTCCTCCGGCTTGATCCCCCGCTTTTCTAATTGAATTAAATCGCTTTCTCTTAACATGATGGCTATTTTAGGCCCTAAAAATAGTAATTTTTCAGACAATCCTCATGCCGACAAGGGTTTCTGGAACGCCTTTTTTTTGGTAGATTTGGATGACCGATGAACTCACTGCAGGAAATACTACATAAACATTGGGGATACACAGCCTTTAGACCCCTTCAGGAGGAGATCATTCAGGCTGTGCTCGACCAAAAGGACACCTTGGCTTTATTGCCAACCGGCGGCGGAAAGTCCATTTGTTTTCAAGTACCTGCCTTAGCGAAAGACGGAATTTGCATAGTAATATCCCCCTTGATCGCCCTAATGCAGGACCAAGTGGCCCAATTGAAAAAACGAGGTATCTCGGCCGTGGCGATTTACTCAGGGATGTCGGCCCGACAAATCGACATTCTCCTCGACAATTGCATTTATGGAGATACCAAATTCCTATACATTTCTCCCGAGCGATTAAAAACGGATCTTTTTTTGGCACGTGCCAAACAAATGAATATCAACCTAATCGCCGTCGACGAAGCCCATTGCATTTCCCAATGGGGCTATGATTTTAGGCCTTCCTACTTGGCGATTAAAGAATTCAAAGACCTATTTCCTTCCGTCACCTGTCTGGCATTAACCGCCTCCGCCACTCCGCCGGTAAAGCAAGATATTTTAGAAAAATTAGCACTCAAAAATCCGCAAATCTTCCAAAAAAGTTTTAGTCGGGCGAATCTATCCTATTCCATTCTTTGGGATGATTTAAAGGAACAAAAACTAGTACAAATGATTCAGAAGGTCGGCGGATCCTGCATCGTCTATGCACGCAACCGTCGGAAAACCCAAGAAATCGCCCAAATTCTTTCCGAACAAGGCATTTCTGCAAGCTTTTACCATGCCGGCTTAGCGCTTGATTTGAGGAAATCGAAACAGGAGGATTGGATTCAAAATAAATTCCAATGCATGGTGGCAACGAACGCTTTTGGGATGGGAATCGATAAACCTGACGTACGACTCGTCGTGCACCTAGATCTCCCCGATTCCTTAGAGGCTTATTACCAAGAAGCAGGTCGTGCAGGTCGAGATGAAAAAAAGGCGTTTGCGGTTATTATTGCCCAAGAAAACGATATCATCGAATTACAAAGCCAATGGGAAAAGTCTTACCCTACGACGGAAACTATTAAAAAAACCTATCAAGCGCTAAGTAATTACCTACAAATCGCCGAAGGCAGTGGCGAAATGACGTCCTATGATTTTGATTGGCAAGAAATGTGTCGGCGCTTCCAATTACCCACCTCAGAAACCTTTTATGCTCTCAAAACACTCGAAAGTGAAGGGCTTTTGCTCATGAGCGAGGCGATGCAAAATCCGTCTAAAATTAAAATTAAAGTCTCCGCAACCGAATTATATGACTTTCAAATACGCAACGAAAAATTCGAAAGCATCATCAAATTCCTGCTCCGACAATATGGCGGGAATTTGTACACCCAATTCGTAACGATTTCGGAGGCGAGCATAAGTCAGTTATTTAAATCCCCTTTGGCTGATATTGAACGCACGCTTTTGTTGCTCGAAAAATTCGAGATGATCGACTACGAAAAACAAAATGGCTTGCCTAAATTAACTTTATTAGCCCCCCGGGCAAACTTGGAAAATTTACCCATCATTTGGAATTCCTATCTAGCGAAAAAAGAGCGTAGTCGGACAAAAATCGACGCAATCGAATCTTATGTTCGTCAAAATCAGCTATGCCGGACCATCAAAATCGTCGCCTATTTCGGTGAAAATTTATCCCAACCCTGTGGCATTTGCGATATATGCATCCAGAAAAAACACGATAAAACGGGAAAATCTTACCCAGAAGGAAACGAACAAGAACGAAAACTCATCCGCCAATACCTAAAAAATGGCCCAATGAAATTACAAGACCTCGTGGATTGCCTCCGCCCCCTTTCTCGCTCAGAAGCCACGAAAGTCATTCAATACAGTTTAGAGGCTGGAGATATCGCTTATACGGCTGTCGATGAAATCGGTTTAGCCTCCTCCTGAAATACAAAATTCAAAGGATTCGGAACCTTTTCATTCAAAAGGGCAATATCTAACACCTCTAAGGCATTCTCCACGTAATTGAATTTCAAATCCGAAATATAATGCGCTTCGATTTCCTCCACATCCTTGCGATTTTTGGCGCACATGATGATTTCCTTGATACCTGCACGTTTAGCCGCCAAAATCTTTTCCTTTATTCCTCCCACCGGCAACACCTTTCCGCGCAAAGTAATTTCCCCTGTCATGGCTAATTTCGCCTTGACTTGACGTTGCGTTAATGCCGAAGCGATAGCCGTCAACATCGTAATACCCGCCGATGGTCCATCTTTCGGCACCGCTCCCGCCGGCACGTGAATGTGTAAATTGTATTGATCAAATATCCGATAATCAATCCCAAAGGCATCCGAATGCGCCTTTAAAAAACTCAAAGCCGCCATGGCGGATTCCTTCATCACATCCCCCAATTGGCCCGAAAGGGTCAGTATGCCCTTCCCACGGCTCAACAAAGTCTCAATAAATAATATATCTCCTCCCACCGGCGTCCAAGCCAATCCCGTCACCACTCCCGCGTATTCATTACTTTCATATG
Source organism: Cytophagaceae bacterium (assembly GCA_947459055.1). Lineage (GTDB taxonomy): Bacteria > Bacteroidota > Bacteroidia > Cytophagales > Spirosomataceae > Aquirufa. The sequence goes on from CANHCG010000220.1 coordinate 3,472, forward strand.
AATCCTTATCAAAAACCTCCTGACCTAGCATCCGCACCACATCCGCTGGCTGAATTTTCGCCGGATAAGCCTCACCTATCGCAATGGATTTTGTTACTTTTCGAACAACCCGACCAATCTCCTGCTCCAATTTCCTTACCCCAGATTCCCGCGTATAACCTTCCACAATTTTTTGAAGCGCCGCATCAGATAAATGAACAGATAATTTTTCTAAGCCATGTTCTGATTTTTGTTTGGGTAATAAATGCTTCTTCGCGATCTGTACCTTTTCCTCCATCGTATAGCCACTCACTTCGATAATCTCCATCCGATCCCGCAAGGCAGGATGAATGGTGTCAAGATTATTGGCCGTAGCCACAAACATCACACGAGATAAATCAAATTCACATTCCAAATAATTATCCAAAAAGCTATTGTTTTGCTCCGGATCTAAGACCTCTAACAAAGCCGAAGAAGGATCCCCCCGATGATCCGCACCCACCTTATCTATTTCATCTAAGATAAATACAGGGTTTGAAGAACCCGCTTTCTTAATGTTTTGAATGATTTTACCCGGCATCGCCCCGATGTAGGTTTTCCGATGTCCCCGAATCTCCGACTCATCATGCAAACCTCCCAAAGCCATCCGCACATATTTCCGACCCAAGGCCTTCGCAATCGAACGGCCTAAAGACGTCTTTCCAACCCCCGGAGGCCCATATA
>CANHCG010000221.1 GCA_947459055.1 Cytophagaceae bacterium
CGGCGCCGCCAGCCCCAGCAATAATCACCTGAATGCCTCGAGATTTTGCTGTTTGCGCGTATTGCAACATTTTAACGGGTGTCCGATGCGCTGACACAATATCCACCTCAAAGGGAATCCCAAAATCTTTACAGACCTGGATGGCATCTTGCATGACAGGCAAATCTGAACTACTACCCATGATAATTCCAATCATATTCGTATGTGTTTAACTAATCACACGGATTAGGCTTTTTACTTGTTCTGCTTTTTGTTCTATCTCCGCCCTCGAATTCCCTAATATCGTCACATGCCCCATTTTACGAAAGGGCTTAGTGATTTTTTTACCATATAAAAAGGGATAAACTCCCTCTAATGCCAAAATTTCTGAAAGTCCCTCATATTTAACTGGACCTGAAAATCCCGCCTCGCCTAAAAGGTTCAACATCCCTGAAAAACAAGTCGACCGAGTATCCCCCAAGGGCAATCCTGAAATCGCACGTAAATGTTGTTCATACTGGGAGGTCGCATTTGCCCGAATCGTATGATGACCTGAATTATGCGGTCTCGGCGCAATTTCATTAATTAACACCTCGCCATCAGCCGTTAAAAATAATTCAACCGCTAAAATGCCAACTAAACCGAGGGATTCGATCAATCGTTTGGCTAATGAAACCGCTTTTTCTTCAATCGAAGCTGAAATTTCTGCCGGAGAAATTAAAAACTCGACGAGATTTTGGGTGGGATGGAAAACCATTTCCACGGTTGGGAATGCCGAAATCTCCCCCATTTCATTTCTAGCCACAATGACCGCCAATTCCTTCTCAAAAGGAACCGCTTTTTCCAATACACCGGGTTCTTTAAAACCTAAGGAAATATCAGCTGCGGATTTTATGGATTGTACCCCGCGCCCATCATATCCTCCCTTGCCTAATTTGTGAAAAGCGGGTAAAAAATCAGTGTGTTGAGCTATTTCTTCGGCAGAATTGATTAAAATAAAATCGGCCGTAGGGAATCCATGATCCTTAAAATACTGCTTTTGCAAGCGTTTATCCTGAATCATTCGCAAAATATGCGGTTGGGGAAATACCTTCTTTCCACTTTTTTCTAAAGCCTCTAGCGCCTCGATATTTACATGCTCAATTTCGATACTGATAACCTCCTGATCGTGCCCAAAAGCCATAACCGTATCAAAATCTCGGAAACTTCCTTGTACAAAAGTATGTGCAAGGGACTGACAAGGGGCTTCTGCATCCGGATCGAGGCAGGCGATTTCAAAATCAAGATCGATCGCTGCTTGTAGAAGCATCCTTCCCAGTTGGCCTCCGCCCAGCAATCCTATTTTAGGTAAAGCGCGATACATAAATTGAATTAGAATGGGTAAAATTACGGCTTTTGTTTTACCTTTGGAAATTATTTCGCATTCAAGACTAAGATTATTGACTTAGCCCATCAACGACCATGACAAAAAGAACAGGCATATTAATTGGATTTTTAGCACTCGCCATCGCAAGTCGCTTTTTTATTCTGGCTGGACCAGCCTGGGCAAACTTTTCACCCATGGCCTCCATGGCACTTTTTGCAGGTACTTATTTTTCGAATCGCCTTCAAGCCATTTCTTGGACTTTAATTGCCGTTTGGGTGTCTAATTTGTTATTAAACAACTTGCTTTACACTGAATTTAATTCCACTTTTTCAATTGGCTTTTACAGTGTCCAAATGGGAATCTTTGCTCTCATTAGCTTGTGGGGATCTGTATTTCAACAAAAACAAGTTAACTTCCTCAACTTTCTTGGCGCAAATTTAGGTGCAGTTGTTGGCTTTTTCGTCCTTTCTAATTTGGCCGCTTGGTTTGCAAGTGAAGTAAGTTATCCCCGAACTTTTGAAGGTCTTTTATCTTGCTATACGGCAGGATTACCTTTCTTGAAAAATTCGTTGCTTAGTCAATTCCTTTTCTCAGGCCTCTTTTTTGGCGCCTTCGAAAGCTTGAAAACTCGAATTCCTGCCTTGCGTTAATTGTTTTTATAGACAGTACCGTCGCGCATGACAAATTTAACCTTGCTCATCGACTGAATCGTTTCAGCTGGATTTCCTTCCACAGCAATAATATCCGCTGCCTTTCCGGGTTCGATCGTACCTAGTTTGTCCGATTGACCTAGTAAATCCGCCGCATTCAACGTCGCACTTCGAATCGCTTCTAATGCTGGCATTCCTGCTTCATGCATCAACTCAAACTCGCGCGCATTTTTTCCATGTCCGAAAACACCGGCATCCGTTCCAAAAGCGATCTTAACACCCGCTTTATAGGCTTTACCAAATGTCGATTGGATAATCGGTCCAATCTCCAAGGCTTTTTTCTTCACCATCTCTGGATAATAATTAGGTATCTGAGCCGAATCGGCTACGGACCGACCCGCGATAACCGTTGGCACAAAATAAGTCCCCCGCTCCTTCATTAATTCCATGACCTCCGGCGTCATATAAGTTCCATGTTCAATCGAACTCACCCCACCTAATACCGCACGCTTCATGCCTTCGGCCCCATGTGCATGCGCGGCCACCCGAAACCCGTAATCTTTAGCCGTCTGTACAATGGACTTCACTTCCTCAATCGTAAACTGCGCACCCATGCCATCTTTGGCATAACTTAATACACCTCCTGTCGCCGTAATTTTAATTAAATCGGAACCTTCTTTGTACCGTTGACGCACCGCTTTAGCCGCATCCTCCACCCCATTTATCACACCATCTGCCGGACCTAAATCCTTTTTAAATGTCTCATTTAGGCCATTCGAATCATCCGCGTGACCACCCGTCGTCCCAATCGCAACCCCCGCCGTAAAAATACGCGGTCCATCCACAGACCCTTTATTAATGGCATTTCGCAAACTGATAACCACATGTGTACCTCCTAAATCACGCACCGTCGTAAAACCCGCCATCAAATTTTTCTTTGCATTCACCAGCGCCTGATAGGCCACATCGCCCGGATTCTTTGTAAAACGATCCAAATAGGCATTCGGATTGGTTTCACTTTCCAAATGCACGTGCATGTCAATCAAACCCGGCATGACAGTTTTATTCTTTAAATTAATGAGTTGGTCTCCCTTAATTCCATCCACATAACCGGATTTAACGGCTACTATTTTCTTCCCCTCGACAATAATGGACATGTTATTTAACACCGAAAGTGTCTTCACATCAATCAATTTTCCACAATGAATAATGGTTTTTTGCGCCTGCAAAAACAAAGGACTCAGGCAAAATAGAAGGAGAATTTTTTTCATAGCTGGGGATAAAATGTATCAACGAATCTACAAAAAGATCCGGCCATGTCCCATGCCTACTCAAGAATTTTTATGAAAATATCAATTTCCTGATGTCAGAATTTTATCCACATGGGACCAAAAACTCGGATAGGATTTCGCCACCACCTCTGGCTCCTCGATGATTATTTCGGTCAATAAACCTAGCGGCGCAAAAGCCATCGCCATCCGATGATCATCATAAGTCGCTATGCGCGGAATAGCATCGCAAGTACTAAAATTAGGGCGTAATTCATATAAATGATTCGCCTCCACTTCGACGATTTGAGCGCCTAATTTGGCAACCTCTTGTTGCAATGCCAGCACCCGATCCGTTTCCTTCACCTTTAAGGATTCTATTCCGGTCAAAGTCAATGTTATATTTTTTGCAGCTGCTACCACGCAAATGGTTTGCGCCAAATCCGGACACTGACTAAAATCCCAGGCCAATGTCGGCTCCGCTTTTGTTTTGGTCAACAAAAACCCACGACCCGTATAGGTACTTTTTACGCCCAAAGGCAACATGATATCCTGAATCGCAGAATCTCCCTGTAAGGAATTTTCCTTTAGGCCCAACAATTCCAATTGCGTATCCTCAAACGGAGACAAAGCCACCATCGAATACCAATAACTTGCACCCGACCAATCCGATTCCACTGCAAAATGTGTTGACTGATAGGATTGTGCAGGAATATCAATTTGGCCTTTCGACCAATCCACCTGCGCCTGAATTCCAAAATGAGCCATTTGAGCCAATGTCATTTCAACATAGGGTTTCGAACCCAAGGTGCCTGTAATCTTCAAACAAATACCTTCGGGCAACAAAGGCCCTAGCATCAAAATCGCTGAAATAAACTGTGAACTCACATCCCCACGAATCGA
>CANHCG010000222.1 GCA_947459055.1 Cytophagaceae bacterium
AAACCCAGGGCAGGCGATTAAAACATGAACACCTGTTTCCAACAATTCCGTACGAAGAGCCTCCAAAAAGCCATTCATTGCAAATTTAGATGCCGAATAACCCGTACGAACCGGTAAGCCTCGATAACCTGCGATGGAAGAAATACCGATAATTCCTCCACGTGATTCTTTCAAATAAGGCAAAGCCGCATGCGTCGCATAGACCGTTCCCCAAAAATTAATATCCATCACTTGTTTTAAGACATTTAAATCGACTGTCTCAAACATCGAACGCATGGAAATACCTGCATTATTTATCAATAAGTTAATCTTTCCATATTTAGCGACGACGGCCGCAACCATCTCACGCGTTTGCGATTCCGAGCTACTGTCACATACATAAGGGAAATGAGCGATGCCCGCTTCTTGCAAGGCAAGTGCTGTTTCGTCCAACTTATCTTTATTTCGCCCCGTTATGACAACCTGCGCGCCTAAGGCCCCAAAGCTAAAGGCCAAGGAGCGACCAATGCCCGAAGAAGCGCCTGTGATGATGACCACTTGATTTTTCATGCATAAATAATTTCCTGCGAAGTTAAGCTTTTATCTTTAAAGCCGTATTTTTGAGGATATTTTGAAGGAATGAGCCGAAAAAAAGATAAGACTCCGCAGGTATTGGAGCAAATAAGTATCCTAGATTTTGCTGCAGAAGCAAAATGCATCGCCAAAGTCAATGAGGAAGTGATTTTTGTCCAAGGGCCCGTGGCACCAGGCGACATCGCCGATTTACGGATTTTGCGCTCCAAGAAAAAATTCAAACAGGCGCAGGCGATTCATATTCAACCATTGTCCACCCATCGGACCGAGGTGGCCTGTGCACATTTCGGGATATGTGGGGGATGTAAGTGGCAACATGTAGCTTATTCGTCCCAATTAGCCTTTAAAGAACGGCAAGTACGAGATAATCTCACGCGCATCGCCAAGGTACCATTGCCAGCATTCGAACCGATTTTGGGGTCTGAACATGCCTATTATTATCGAAATAAATTGGAATTCACGTTTTCATCGGCCCGTTGGTTAACCGAAAACGAAATCGGATCAGAGGACCTAGGTTCCTTAAATGCACTTGGGTTTCATGTACCAGGGCGTTTTGATAAGATTTTAGAGGTGACGCATTGTCATTTGCAACCCGATCCATCGAACGCGATTCGGAATGGAGTTCGGGCCTTTGCAGAGGCGAATCAAATCTCCTTTTATGAGTTGAAAATGCAAAAGGAAGGGGCTTTGCGAAACTTAATCATTCGAAATACCGTATCGGGTGAGTGGATGGTAACGGTCCAATTTGCTTATGCGACCGAAGCGGAAATCCAGCTCATCATGAACTTTTTGAAAGATAATTTCCCGATGATCACGTCTTTAAATTTTGTGATTAATCAAAAAGGAAATGATACGTTCCATGATTTGGAAGTAGTTTGTTTTCATGGAAAAGCCTTCATCGAAGAGGTAATGGAAGATTTAACTTTTCAGATAGGTCCTAAATCCTTTTTCCAAACGAATGCGGAACAGGCCTTGAAATTATATCAATTAGTTCGCCAATACGCTGATTTACAAGGAAATGAAATCGTGTACGACCTTTATTCAGGAACAGGGACGATTGGTTTGTTTTTAGCCAAAAATGCAGCAAAAGTCGTGGGTTTGGAATATGTAGAGATGGCGGTAGAGGATGCGAAAGAAAATGCCAAAGTAAACCACATCGAAAATGCGAGCTTCTTCGCGGGAGATATGAAAAAATTGCTGACGCATGAATTCATAAACCAACATGGAAATCCCGATGTTATCATCACCGATCCTCCACGTGCAGGAATGGATGAGGAAGTAGTCCAACAAATATTACAGGTAAAGCCGAAAACCATCGTCTATGTGAGTTGTAATCCTGCAACACAAGCGAGGGATCTAGCCTTATTGGATGCACTGTATGAGGTGGATGTGGTACATCCGGTGGATATGTTTCCACAAACCCATCATGTGGAAAACATTATAAGGTTACGATTGAAAAAATAAGCCCTGTCCGACAAGGTCAGACAGGGACTTTTACCCATTAACTTACCACTCTATACTGTTATACCGAATATAAATCGGGCTTATTTTCTTTTTTTAATTGAATAAACTCGGCCTCTTTTTGTAAAAAATAGGGCAGGGCATCTTCAAATTCATTGAGGAGCATTAAAAAATAGGCTCGCTCGAAAACTAAAAACTCCGAAAACTCAGTTGTCTGTGCATGGCAGGTATATTTAGTACCTGATAACACTTCGTCAATTCCGATAAAAAAAGGCACCTGTGTAATGGTTATGATTTTTTTTTCATTGGGCCATTCGAACAATAAACCTCCACTTTGTACATAAAACACAAATTCTGCTTTTTGTCCTTTTCGAAACAAGTATTCGTCTGGCAAATATTTCAGCACAATTCCACTCGCCAGCACCTTTTTCTCTGTTTCTAAATACGTTTGCATCCTTGCATTTAACATGACAACACGAATGTAGAGGAAAGAATTAAGCTAAATCATGACATTCATCAGTTTTTGGTTTGCACTTTGTCAGGCTCAAATAGGGTAATAATCTTCATTTTTGTCAAAAAATGGCATATGATGGTAGATGTACATGTTCCTTGTTTTCATTGCGGAGAAAAATGTCCAGAGGAGCCCGTGGTATTTCATGAGAAAGAATTTTGTTGCCATGGGTGCCAACAAGTCTATGAATTACTCGAAGATCATGCCTTGGCCGATTATTATACTTGCGATATTAATCCCGGAAAAAGTCCTTCCAAACAGAATTTCAGCTTTTTAGATCATCCAACTTTTCGGGAGAAATTAATTAGTTTTTCGGCCAATGGCCTTTCCAAAGTATCATTTACCTTGCCCGCCATTCATTGCCGTTCCTGCTTATACCTTTTGGAAAACCTACATCGCTTACATGAGGGTATCTCCAAAAGCATATTGCAATTCGGGAAAAAAGAAATCACCATCTGGTTTAAAGAAGATGAATTATCACTAGGGACTTTGGCTAATTTATTGGCAAGTTTAGGTTATGAGCCATGGGTCAATTCAGACGAGACAGTCGCAGAAAAACAGCTGAGCGCTAGACAATCCAAGCAATTACTTTTAAAACTAGGCATTGCCGGATTTTGTGCAGGTAATGCAATGTTATTCAGTTTTCCAGAATATTTGGGCATCGAGGATGGCTCATTCAAGGAGTTATTTGGTTACCTGAATGTCACCTTGGGAACATTTGCGGTATTTTATAGTGGCTCAGATTATATCAAAAATGTTTGGGCGCATCTAAAATTAGGGAAGGTTACAATCGAATTGCCTATTTTATTAGGTATCCTAGTTGGGTATTTCCGAAGCGTCTATGAAGTTTTTTCTCACACGGGTGCAGGCTATATCGATTCGGTGTCGGGTTTGTTGTTTTTCTTAATGGTAGGCAAATGGTTCCAACAAAAATCCTTTGATTTCTTGTCTTTCGAGCGAAAATACACATCTTTTTTCCCTTTGGTAGTCACTCTATGGAGGAACGGCCTGGAAATCAATGCTCCCTTGGAGGACATTGCAATCGGCGATCATTTATTGATTCGCAACCATGAAATTATTCCCGCGGATGCGATTTTGGTGAAAGGTAATTCGAATATGGATTACAGTTTTGTGACAGGGGAGAGTGAGCCTATCGCCATTTCGGAAGGAAACTCGATGTATGCGGGGGGAAAACATCAGGGAAATGTGATCGAGATTGAGATTAAAAAGGCCTTAAAACAAAGTCATTTGACACAATTATGGGAACAAAAGGCCTTTAAGGACCCGATTTTTAAATCGGAGAATTGGGAAAATTTTGCTAATACGGTTGGAAAATATTTTACCATCGGGCTGATTATTTTGGCTACGGTGGTAGGGATCTATTGGTTTTGGGTGGATTCAAGTAAATGGCAAAATTCGGTGGTTAGTATTTTGGTGATTGCGTGTCCCTGTGCTTTGGCGATATCGTATCCATTTGCGCTGGGGCATGGGATTCGTTGGCTTTCGAAATTCAAATGTTATGTAAAAGACATTCAATCCTTGGAACGTATGTCTCAAATAGACACGATTGTATTCGATAAAACGGGCACTTTAACCTTAGCGAATGATCAAAAAC